>CAYUPT010000179.1:0-7458 GCA_964446725.1 uncultured Bradymonadales bacterium
CTCTACAATCCCGGTGGGGCCGCTGAACTCGACATCTTCCACGTCGAGCTGGAGCTCGCCGTCCGAAATGGCAAATCGGCTCGTCGTCTGACCCATCATCGAATAGCAGGCCAGACTGCTGCGGTAATTAAAGAGGCGAAAATCGAGTCCCAGAGCCAGGGCATTGCGATCTCGGTCATGGGCGGCGGCGTCGAAGCCGTCGACCACCGCCGAAATGGGGCCGCCCTCGCTGGCCCGCCCCGAAAGGGTGTAGTCGCGGGGCACGAAGTCCTGTCGCAGGGCCAGTCGGACGCCCTCGGAGGCCAATCGCGGCTGCACGGCAAGCGCCGCGTTGTCGCCGCCATCGAGAGCCAGGGCATCGACGAAATCACTGGAGGACTGGCGAGGCACCTGAATCTTGAGATTCGTCCGGACGCCCAGCACCAGTGAATTCGTCGCCTCATCGAGGGCCAGAAGCGATGGCGCAATCTGGACGCCGGGGCCGATCTCCGGCAATTCGTAGCCCACCAACCGAAAGGGATCGACCTCGGAGGCAATGGCGTCGCTCAACTCCGAGACCAACGCCGACGTCACAGGGCTCGCCCATTGACCGCCGAGTCCATCGAGGCTGGCCTGGATGTTCGGCGTCCCCATTCGCACCGCCTCTTCGGTGTCGAAAAAGATCGCCGCCTCGTCGCCGTCCATCCCCACATCCAGTGGCACCGTCCAGTCCATCGAGCCCGACAGCGGCACCGTCTGAGTGCCGACAACCGGCAGGCCGACGTCGACGTTGCCATCGATATCTCCGGTGACCTGAACACAGGCACTGCAGGCGCCGGATGCTTCAAATTTGAGATCGGCGCCGCGCGACGCCAGCGAATAGTTGATGGACTGGCCCGACACCGACAGCGATCCGTCGCGCGAAAGCGCCTGACTTACGGCGGTATCGACGAGGCCCGACGTCAACTCGTCGACCAGATCCAGCCGCATCGCAACCCCCAGGTGAGGTGGACCGCCATCGCTGAGATCGACGAGGCCCGATTCCGATTCCAGGGCCTGCTGATAGCTATTCTGGACGTCCTGACAGCTCTCGATGTCGCAACCGCACAACGCCGTCGCCACCGCAACCAACCCGGCCACACCGGCGACAACCGCCGCCGCAGAACCGATGTCCCGGCTGCCGCCCGTCGATCGCGTTGTCTTCGCTTGGTCTTCGGTGATGTCGCGCATCCTGGACCTCGTCGCTTCATTCAAAATTGTGGGCCGGCCACTTGCAGTGAACTCACGCAGCCCTTTGTTGCGACGCGCCAACTCCAGCGTTCATTCGAATCGGTGCCTCGCTTCGGCTACGATCCGGCGACGCCGATCGCTTGTCAACGACGCCCCGCCACCACCGCGGCGGTTTGTTCATGGCCGCCGGTATCCTACGTTCCGCCGGCACCGCCATTGAACAACCGACGCTGCAACTGCCTGTAACGACGCCATGGAGCTCATTTCGACATTCGCCGCCTCACTGACGACCTGGCTGGCCGACATCGGCTGGTGGTCCGCCGCGATCTGGCTGGGTCGGCTGATCGGAGTCTGTCTGATTCCCTCCGTATTGATGCGGCGATCGTCGCGACCGGTCGCCGCGGTGGCCTGGATCTTGGCGCTCGTCTTTGTGCCCTACCTGGGCGCCCTCCTGTGGTGGCTGATGGGACGCAACCACCTTCGTCATCGCCAGAGACCGGTCTACACAGCGAATCGCTCCCAACGCCGGATCGACAGTCAGCAAGTCGCGCCGGGCGACAGCGAAGATCCCGACAACCTGCGCCCGACGTCGCTCTCGTTGCGTTGGACATCCGAGCAAGGACTGACCGCGCCGTCGACGGAGGACACCGTCGCCGTCTATCCCAGCGCCGACGACGCCTACGATGCCTTCGAGCGCGCCATCGAAAGCGCCGACGATCACATCCACTTTCAATTCTACACCTGGCGAGCCGACGAGACCGGCACCCGATTTCGCGACCTGCTCGCCGACTGTGCCCGCCGCGGCGTCGAAGTCCGGGCGCTGTACGACGCCGTCGGCAGCGTATCGCTCCCAAAGAGCTTCCTGGCTCCGCTGGTCGACGCCGGCGCCCGGGTCGAGCCCTTTGCACCGGTGCGGCTGTGGGAGCGCCGACTCCGGGTCAACTTCCGAAATCACCGCAAGATACTGGTCGTCGACGGCCTCTGCGCCTTTACCGGCGGCGTCAATATTGCCGACGAGTACCGCCAGTGGCTCGACACGGCCTACGGCTTTCGCGGTCCCGTCGTCTACCAATTCCAGGAGGTCTTTGCCGACGACTGGCAACGGGCGACCGGCGACGACCTCTCCGGGCAGCGCTACTTTCCAAAACTGCAGCGCCGCTCGATGACAGCGCCGCCGCTGCATTCTCTTGAGGACCTTGATACCGACGGCGATATGACCTTCGACGTCGACGCTCAACTTGTCTGCGGTGGGCCCGACGATCGCTTCGGCAATATCCAGAAGGCCTTTTTTGGTGCCATCAATGCCGCCGACGACCGGCTCTTTTCGATCACCCCCTATTTTGTGCCCGACAAGGCCATTATCACCGCTCTGCAGGCAGCGGCGATGCGCGGCGTCGACGTCCGCATTGTCGTCCCCGCCCAAAGCGATGTCCCGCTGACTCAACACGCCGGACGCGCCTTCTGGGAGCCTCTCTTGGAAGCCGGCGTTCGCATCTACGAATACCAGCGCACCGTCCTGCACGCCAAATTACTGCTTCTGGACGATTCCCACGTCATGGCCGGCAGCGCCAATATGGATCTGCGCAGCTTTGAACTGAACTTTGAGGCCAACGCCTTGATTCGCGGTGCGATATTCAACCGGCGGATGACCGACTTTTTCTTTGAAATTTTAGGCGATAGCGACGAAGTTGACCTCCCATCATTTCGCAACCGCCCGCGCAAAGCGCGCCTTCAAGAAGGGGTGGCCCGACTTTTCAGCCCGCTGCTATGATATCTTGCACCGGCTCCGCTGACGTAACGGACGACGATAAATGAAAACGCCACAGCGACCATTCTGGACTGCCACCGTCCTCTGCTGCATCGCGCTTCTGGCTCCCGGTACGGCAGCCGCCGATAAAGAGACACACTGCGCGGAGACGACGGCCGACGAATTCGGCGTCGCCGCCCACTGCCAGGAGGGTGTGGCGGCCGCCGGATTCGAAGTCGCGCGAACGGTATCCGTGCTGACGGAGACCACCGATAACGGGGAGTCGACGCCTTCCAGACCGACGAACTTCACCGGCCGAATCGGCGGTGGCTGGCGTATTCCTCGTGTCGACGACCTCCAGATCACAGGGGTAGTCGTCGCAAGAGGAGTATACAGTTCCGCTCCCAACCCCGATGGAGAGCGCCAAACGCGAGTCTCCGGCCACCTGGAGAGTGTCGAACCCGGTATTCGCTGGACGGCGCTGAACGCAGCAAAAAGCCATCAAATTGGTGTCTTTTCGAGCCTCATCGTCCCGGCGTCTCTGTGGCGAACCACCGGCCGTGATGGCGATCTGGGCGGAATATCATCGGGCGGCGCGCTGGGCGGAGGGCTCGCTTCATTCCATGACTTCTATTTTCGCCCACGCTCTCCGACGGCCCGCCTGGGAACACAGGCCATCGCCTATCTCACCGACCGCAACCTGGTGAGCGCCGAACTCCATACCGAGATCGCATTGACTCCCGTGGCCGCTGCCACTTCTGACAGAGAAGCGCGGATGGTGCGCCCCGGCGTCGCTGCCTCCTATCGAAGAGCCCACGATGATCACTGGAGTTCCGGTCTGGCGGCGCGCGTTCAGACCGCCCACGCCGCCGGAATCGGCGACAACGCCGGCACCGAAATGCTGAGCCATCGCGGTTCGCTCTACGGCTTTAGCGCCTACGAATTGGCCTCGTCGAACTGGCAACTAAACGGACAGCTCGGTATCCGTTGGCTCCAGCATCCCCGACTTGCAATCGGCGGCGATGAACAGCCGGTTTCGCTCCGCCCCGGCGCCGCTGTTTCGGTTCAACGCACATTTCCGTAGCCACCACCCACCGCTCCGACACCACGACCGGCTCCCATGACACAATCTCGACTCATTCAACCTCCCAAACTGCGCGACGTCGACTGGCCGGGCGACGCCGTCTTCGTCGTCGACGACGCCCTTCCCGAGCACCTGGTACAGGCCCTTCCCGAGCCTGCTATTGCCGTGACCGCCGGCGAATCGCTGAAATCGCTGGCCCGCATCGAAGAGCTGGCGGACGCCGTGCTCGAATACCGCTCCAGCCGCCCGTTGACACTGGTCGGCGTCGGCGGCGGCGCCATCGGTGACGCCGTCGGCTTTCTGGCCAGCACGCTGTGGCGCGGCGTCGAGCTTTGGCACGTGCCGACCACACTGGTGGCCATGGTCGACTCCGCCCACGGCGGCAAAACCGCCGTCAATCTGGAGCGACACAAAAACCAGCTCGGCACGTTCTACCCGGCGGACACCGTCGTAACCTGCCTCGAATTTCTCGACTCTCTGCCCCTCGACCTTCGACGTCAGGGGCTGGTGGAATTGATCAAAGCGCTGTGGCTGGCCCGGCCCGACGCCCTTTCGTACGCCGATGATGACGAGTGCTACAACGACCTGCTCGCCGGCGATACCGGTGCCCGACGGCCGCTGTGGACGGAGCTTTTGGAGACCGCCATCGACGCCAAAAACGAGGTCGTCGCCGCCGATCCACGAGAGGAGTCGGGCCACCGCCGAATCCTCAACCTCGGTCATACCGCCGGCCACGGCTTGGAAACGCTCTACGGGCTGTCCCACGGCGGCGCCGTCGCCTGGGGCCTGGCCGCCTGCGCCCTGCTCTCTCACGAGCACGCCGGGTTGAGCGCCGCCGACCGCGACCGGCTATTGAAGCACGTCGATCCGCTGTGTCCGCCACTCCCGAACTCCGCCCCGGCAGGCGATCGCGACCGCTTTATCGCCCATCTACAGCGCGATAAAAAACGAGTCGACGGCCAACTGATCTCGATTCTACTCGACGAGCCCGGAACGCCGGTCCAGACTCGCGACATCACGCCTGAAGACTGGTGGAACGCCGCCTTCCGCGCCCACGACCGCTGGCGCTCGACGACACTCACCGTCAGCGCCCCCGAGTCCGCACAATCGACGGATGTACAACTTCCGGCCGATAAATCCCGGGCCAATCGGGCGGCGGCCATCACCTATCTGCGAGGTGGCACCACCGACATCGCAGCGCCGAACACCACGACCGGCGACGACGTCGCCCAGTTGCGCCGGGCCCTCCGTCACCTCGACGATGCCGATGACCGCGCCTCGGTTGAAATCCACACCGGCAACGGGGGCACCACCACCCGATTTCTAACGGCCATTGCCGCCTGCCGCCCCGGGCCCACTGCACTTCGCTTCGGAAGCGATGTCGACGAACGCCCGCACCGACCGCTGTGGGATGCTCTGCGAGGCGGCGGCGCCAACATCGAGTGCCACCCGGGAGGCATCGAAGTCCACGGCTGGTCGACCGTTCCCGACGAACTCCACGTCGATCCGTCGGCGTCGTCGCAATTTGCCTCCGCGCTGGCACTGCTTTCGGCCTCCGGACATCCCCTTCGGCTCCACCTCACAGCCCCCCTGACGAGTCGTCCCTACTTCGAATTGACCTGCTCGATGCTCGACGACGCCGGCGTCAATGTCGAAGAAGTGGACTCCAATACCGTCCAATTTTCTCCGACGCCGCAGCTCGACAGTGCTCATCACATCCAGATCCCGGGCGACATCAGTTCCGCCGTCATCTGGCAGGGACTACAGTCACTTCGCGGCGACATCGGCGCTCCCTCGCTTCCCGACGTCGACCACCCGGACCGCTGCTTCGCCGATCTGGCCCGGCGCCTCGCCGAGTCCGACGACTCGCTGACCGTCGATCTCGGTTCGTCACCCGATCTGGCGCCGGTACTTGCGGCGGTGGGTTGTCTGGTGGAAGCGGCGCTGACCGTCACCGGCGCCGCCCACCTGCGCCACAAGGAGTCGAATCGCATCGACGACCTCGCCGACTCCTTCGGTGACATCGGACTTGAGGTCGCTGCGCGACCCGACGGATTTGCCATCCCGGCCGGCGTTCAATCACCTCGCTCCACAGCCACCTTCGATCCCCGCGGCGACCATCGACTGGCGATGGCCGCCGCCGTGCTATCGACGGCCACCGAATCACTGCACATCCGACAGGCCCGCTGCGTCGCCAAGTCCTACCCCGACCTGTGGCATCACCTTCGCAGCACCGGTTTTCACATCTCCGCATATCGGTAGTCGATCGCCGGTAGGCGGTAGGCGCTAGTCGCCGGCAAATGTCAACGTCCAGTACTCCGACCAGCTGATCCCCGGAATGTGGGCAAACCCGATACCCACATCCTCCAGCTCATCGTCCATGACGACGCGGCAATACTCCTCGATTTCCATGAGCGTATCCACCACATGCTGTGGCGTGCGCTGACCGTACAGCGCAATCTCGGTGGGCTCGCCGGCGCTGTAGCCGGCGCGCTGGACGCGGTCTTCCGGACTGGTCCCATCGCTGCCTTCAGAGCCCCGAAACTCATTCTGTCCCTTGTCCCGACTGTGGCAACGGGCGGCCTCCGACAGACGGGAATCGACGTCCAGAGCTTCGACAGACGGCATCTCCTTGCCGCCGCATTTCGCCCCCGACTCTCTCCATTCGTTGATCCGCTGCACAACGTCATCGGCCACATCGAGCCACGCATCGGGCCACTGTCGACGTTCACCACACTCCAGGCCTCGGCACTGACCCTCCCAGCAGATATCGTCGCCGGCACAGCCATTGCCACAGCGCCCGCAGTGAACTGCTGAGACGCTCACATCGAAACAGCCGCCGCGACACTCCTCATAGTCTGCATAACACTGCGAAAGACAGGCCCCCTGCGAACAGACTTCGCCGCCTTCACAGGCATGACCGCACAGCCCGCAGTGATCGGGATCGCTGTCCACATCGACGCATCGGTCACCACAGCGAATCTCCTTGTTGTCGCAGGGGTGGTCGATGCGGTCGCGGTACGGATCGGAGGCGCATCCCCAGGATACGCCGATCAGCGTCAGGATCAGAATGATTGCGGCAATGTGTTGGGCGGTAACCGTTCGAATCAAGGCAACCTCGAGAGCATACGGCACTTGTCGTCTAAATCGTCATTCCACATTCGTTGAACAGATCGCGTTTGCCATTGAAGTAACCCTTCTGCGCCCGGTCTATGGTGTTGAAGAGGCGCAAGCAATCAGCGACTTCCAGTATCGTTATCAACGGACTCCACGCGAAATTTCGACATCTATCACCGCCGCAGATTCGACGTATCGACAGGCGAAATATTCACTCCAACTCCCGTCCCAACTGCTCGAGGAACTCCTCCATAAATTCAATGCGCCGCCGGGCCTGTCGCCGGCCGGAGTCCGTATAAAA
>CAYUPT010000180.1:0-7455 GCA_964446725.1 uncultured Bradymonadales bacterium
GGCATCTGGGATGGACGCTACCCCCGCCAACCGAGGCTCATCCACCGCTTTCGAGCCCCATAAAATGAGTCCGGGCAGCCATAGCTTCCGACCGACCGACGACCGGTTTCGGGGCAACAATAGTCCAGATGGATAACCTCCGTACCACCGACACCCCATTCCATCCGTCCGGTGCGTCCGTTGTCAGAATTGGATCGAGAAGACCGCACCCGCTCGGTCGATTCCGACGTCGGGGTGAATCATGGCCGATGAACTGCCGTCGTCGCCGCTTAGCGCCGGCCACAACAACATCCCGGTCCCGGCCAATGCCGCCACTGCTCCGACCCCGTACATCGTCGGAATCGCCCAGCGCACTGTGGTAAAGGCCTCATCGAGTTCGGCCTCCAGCTCTGCGGCTTGCGGATCGCCGTCGCGCTGCAATTGCTCCAATTCGCTGTGACGGCTCTCCCACGACAGATGCCACAACCCGGCCCCGATCAGCAGTCCGGCGCCGGCGCCGATCGACGACCAACCGGCGATCTGGCGCGTCGCCGGCCCCGGTTCATCGATCTCTTCGACCGGTTCTGTTCCGCCAATCTCGTCGTCGAGCTCACTTCGCAACGCCTCCGATTCGGCCTCGAGCTGCCCCTCAAAGAGGTAGGGCTCTCCGTAATCGAGCCACTCTTCGGCGGCCACCCAGTTGCCCTCTTCGATATTCTCGCGGGCCAAATCCAGGGAACACTCCCCGAAGACGGCCTCCACGTCTTCTTCGTCCTCTTCGGAGCCCTCTCCGCTTTCGATAAATTGTTCGCCCAGTTCAATGGCCGTTTCGCATTCCTCGATGAGATACCGGGTGATCATCTCATTTTTGAGCAAAATCGGCTGGGGATAGGTCTCGTAGGCCTCCGAGTAGACCCCGGCGGCCGCCTCGAACTGGCCGGACTCGTACAGCTCATTGCCCTCGGCACTGAGTTCGAGCATCTCCTGGTGGTCGTCGCTGTCTTCCTGGGCGACATCCTCATCACCCAGCGCATCCTGACCGCCCATTGCTCCGTCGGTTGCCAGCGCCGACGACGGTCCAATCAGCAAAGCCATCGCCAACAGGGCGCCCCAGCTCCATTTTCGACCTTTTGCGTTGTGCACCACGTGTCTCCTTATGCAATACATCGCAATTGCGATTTAGTCTCGTTGCGGAAGGCCGATGCCCTCCGGTTGCTCGACGTCTTGTGCGTCTTCGTCGTCGTCCGCCTCGTCGTCGCGGTCGCGGCGTCGCCACTCGATAGAATCGGGCTGCTGGGCCTCATCGTCATCATCGCTCTCTTCTTCGGGCGGTGATTCCTGGCGCTGAGGCTGCGGAGTCGGCGTCGGCGATGGCTCCGGCGACGATGCCTCCTGGACACCGGCGGGCTCGGGCTCGACTTCCGGCTCGTCTCCGACGTCATCGGCGGCGTCGTCGCCACCGGCCTCATCACCGCCGTCGGAAGCCAATTCGTCGGCTTCCTCGACGTCACCGGTGTCATCCACGTCGTCTCCCGGCACGTCTTCGATGTCGTCTTCACCGACGCCGTCGTCGGGCTCATCAGCACCGGTGGACTCATCGACGCCCGCGGGCTCGATGGCGATCTGTTCTTGGCTGTCGCCGGCCCCGCCACCTCGCTCCTGGCCCGGTTCGGGGTCTGCCGACGCGGCGTGCTCGTCGGGAGCGTCGTCGCCTTCTACGGGGTCGGAGGGCAACACGACCATCGCCACCGCCCCTCCCAGAATGACCAGTGCGATCAGGGCCACAGACGCCACAATAAGCCGGGTTCGGCGCTCTCCCCAGCCGACGAGCGCCTCATCGAAGCCATCGTCGTAGTCCTCGATATCATCGGTGGTCGTCGCACTGGAGCTCGCCCCGGAACCCACCTGCTCGTCGCCGGCCCCCCGGGCGCTGTCGGGAGCTTCGTCGGCCATCATCGTCGGCGCACTGGCGATGTCCTCGGGCTGCTCGCCATCGGATTCGCCGGACTCGCCGGCGGCTCCTGAAGTCTCGTCGCTCTCCGACTTCTCGATTCCCTCTTCGGGGGTTCCCATTGTCGCTTTCAGGGCCTCATCGGAATCCGACGGCGATGGTGCAACGTCCGATTCGCCATCGTCGACGAGCATCGATGGCTGGCGCCGCGACCACTCCACCTCGTCTAATGCCTGCTGGAGAGCCGCACAACTCGAAAATCGATCGCCGGCCTCCTTTTCGAGACAGCGCATGACGATGGCCACCAACTCCTCGGGCACATCATCGCGCTCGATCGGTGGAACCTCGTCGTTGAGATGCATCATCACCGTCGCAATTGGCGTGTCGCCGATAAACGGCAGCTCGCCCTCCAGAAGCTCATAGAGGATCACGCCGATGGCGTAGATATCGGTGGCAAAGGTGATATTGAGCTTGGCGCGAACCTGTTCGGGACTCATATACGGCGGGGTCCCGAACATCTGACCCATCTTGGTCAACCGCGTACTCTTTTCATCGTCTTCGGCGATCCGGGCAATGCCGAAATCGAGCACTTTTAGCACCGGCTCGCCCTTTGACGAGACGGCCATAATATTTTCCGGCTTCAGATCGCGATGGATCACATTCTGATCGTGGGCGTGATCGATGCCGTCGGCGACCTGCTTTCCGACCTCGAGAACATCGGCCACCGGCAACTGCTTGCCGATGAGATATTCCAGTGACGTTCCCTCCACATATTCGAAGACCGCAAAGAGGGCCTCGATTTCGTCGGAGTAGCCGAATTCGTACAACATCACGCAATTCGGATGCTTCAGCCGTGCAATCGCCTTGGCCTCCGTTTCAAAGCGGCGGCGTACCGATTCGTCACTGGCCAACTCCTGATGGAGAACCTTGATGGCTACCGTGCGCTCGATGGTCTCGTGCTCTGCCAGAAAAACCTGGCCCATTCCGCCGGCGCCGACTTCGCGCTCCAGTCGGTACTTCCCCTCGAGTACCGTTCCAGCTGTAACCTCATGTTCTCCGTTTGAACTCACTGAGTATCCATATCCTATGGGGCAGCTCGCCTCGTGGGCCGTATCTGCGGCGACGTCATCGCGCACCGACAGATTCATGCATAATGTATTCCGCCGGACTCACCGCGCCGGAATTCTCAAATCGATCGCGCGCAGCCTCTGACGCAGTCATGATGCATGGCCAACACAGAAAGTAAAGATTCTGTACGACGTTTGTTTCTGCCAAAACCTCCTCCACCTGTGATCTCAATGTCACAACGTCATCCCCTGAGGCCGCCGACGGGGGGGGACGATCGCGTCGATCAAAACATGCTGCTGGCTACCACCCACATGACTTGACCCTGCTTCGGCGGCTCACTATCCTCCCCGATAATAGATAACGAGTTACTCGGCGATTCCCAACGCGCTGTCGACAGGTCGGATCTCAGCGACACCGTGCGCCGACATCGATGCACTGAATTTCTTACTGCACACCAGGTCAGATAATGAACGCCTCCTCATTGTTTCGAACAGAAACTGCGCTCGTCGCGGTTCTCGTCACCCTGTTGGTGACTTCCGGGTGTGACTTCCTGGGTTTTGATTCCGGCGGAGAAGAGCCGGTCACCGTCGCCAACGACAACGACAATTCCGATGACAACGATTCCGGCGCCCCCCCTGACGCAACTCAGACGCTGGTCGACGATGAATTTGAGCTCGTCAGCAGCTACACCGGGCCCATCGAATTTGATGTCCCGGAAGACGCCTACTCGGTATCGATCTCAATTCTCGAGGGCGACAACCAGGCCAACTACATGGTCACCGACTGGCAGGCTCCCAACGACTACCAGATTGTGCCCGCCGACTGGGAGGACTCGACGGAAGGCCAGATCTGCTATCCCGGGTGCAACAACCGGGTCATGATGTCCATCGGCGCCAATGGTTCGGTCATGCCCAACAACCCCGACGCCCTGCCCGGCGTCGAACCCGGCACCCACCAGTTTCGCGTCCATACTGCGCCGGCCCAAACCGGAGGACTGGGACTGGATGACTCGCTCCAACAGAGCGCGGACACCGTGCGCGTCGTCGTCCACGCCGAAGTCGCCGGTGACGCCGTGCCCGAAGAGGGGATGGTGGACCTCAATCTCTTTTTCTCCGGTGCCAATGGCTGGACCGCCGACAATGCTCCCGAGGATGCCGAGTTGCAGGAAGTCATCGACGAAGTCGACGAGATGTACGACCAGGTCGGTATCGATATCGGCGAGATCGCCTATCACGACATCGAAGGCAATTATCGCATCATCGAAGATATGAACTCCGGCGACGGCGATCTGTCTCAGATGTTTGCTCAGTCGGAACGCGCCGAATTGGAGGCACCGAGCATCTTCTTTATCGATGAATTGAGCAGCCCCTTCGGTGGCGGAGGCGGCGGCGTCCTCGGGATCTCCGGCGGCATTCCCGGACCGATGCTCGTCGACGGGACCCCGCGCAGCGGAGTCGCCATTGCCACTGATTCCGCCCAGCAACCGGGCTCCGGCGGTATCAGCAAGGTCACGGCCCACGAACTCGGCCACTACCTCGGCCTTTTTCACACCTCCGAACATTTCGGTGGGTTTGGCGGCACTCCCGCCCACGACCCGCTGCCCGATACCGAGCAGGACAATGAGTCTTATCTGATGCACGCCTCCGGCACCGGCGATGAAATGTCTGAATGGCAGGGTCGGGTTATGCGTAACAACCCGTGGGTCTACCAAAGCGATTGATGACCGGTCCCAGACGACATCTGTTCTACTTTTTTGCTGCAGGAGTGCTTTTCATGATCAACTTTGACCAATTGTTGCGCATCAGTGCCATCGCCCTTGCCTCTATCGCCCTGTTGACCACCACCGCGGTGGCTCAATCGCCGGCGGAAGGCGATCACTCCCACAATCACGGCATCGCCGACGACGACGCCCAGGCCTTCGAAGAGGTCGTTCGCGGCATTGATATTTTGCCGGAGCGCCAACAACTCGAGGAGCGGTGGCCCGACGCCCAACAGCGGCTCATCGAGATGGCCTCCGATGCAGACCGCACCGTCTTCGAGCGGTGGCGCGCCACCTCCCTTCTGGGTAACTTCGTGGAACCCGAGGTCCAGCAGGCGCTGATCGACCTCAGCGGCGACGACGAACCGCGCATCCGGGCCATGGCTTACTACGCACTGGGCGCCGCGTTTCTGGAAGACGGCGATGACGGCTTATTTGCCCATATCAAAGACGGACTCGACGACGACGCCGAACGGGTCCCGGTCCGCGTTGTTCGCTCCTTTGGATGGACCGACCACACCGAGGCCCACCGACTGCTCGAAGATATCATCGACGGTCAGTACGGCGACGACTTGATCAGCCATGCCGAGCGAGCTCTGGAGCGCCACAGCGAATAGTTAACGCCCTACAGATCCGCTTCGATACGGCGAGGCCCCTTACGGGTCTCGCCGTTTTATTTTGCTCCCCTTCGATGGCTCAGAAACCTCAGAAATAGGCCGTCATTTCCACAAAGTACAGATCGGAGACCCCGCCGAACTCCGACGGAAATGAGACTCCACCGTCTTCTTGCCCCTCAAAGAGTGCCTGTTCGTCGACCTCTACGGCGTCGCCGATGCCCACGTAGGCGCCGGCGCCGACCGAGAAGCGATCTTCGAGTTCGTAGCGCACTGTCGGAAACATGACCGCACTGGGATCGACGACATTGGCAATGACTCCGCCGCCGACGGCCACATCGTTGTCAAAGAAGTAGAACGCGTCACCGCCGACAAAATGCCGCCCCACAAAATAGGTCTCTCCGCGCGTGACTTCCGGCTGGTCAAAACCCCCGCCGTAGTCGTTGCCCGGGGCCACTCCAAACCCGTTGTAGTGATACTCCAGCCCCAGCTGCCAATCCATGCCCATCCGGCGCACTCCCGCCGTCGCCCGGGGCCGGTCCAATTGATCATCTTCCAGATCCCACAGCGCCTCGGCCTCCCCGAACACCCGCCAGTAATCGAATAGCCAGGTCATGCCGGCCATGGCACTGAGGCGCTGCCAGAATCGACCGAAACCACCGTAGGCGTCGAAATCGAGTCCGAAATACTCGGCGCGCGCCCCCAGCGCCAGCGGCTCGTCCGGGCCTCGATCGGCGACGATGACATCGAGTTCGACATCGCGGCTCACATCGGTCACCAGCCGCGCCGCATCGATGCCGCGGCGCTGGATCGTATCCAACTCAAAGGGGCTCAGCGGTGCAAAGCGATCGGCGACCGGAAACGTATCCGACAACCCCCACCGAATGGCCTGGCGGCCCAGATATAGATCAAAGGCGTCGAGATACAGCCCCACCACGGCCCGATCGATATCGTGCGTCAGACTCACGCCCTGGCGGTCGACGAGTTCCCACTGCGTATCCAGTCGCCGGTCATCGCCTCTCGAGACCTCAAAGCCCTGAAATATCAGTTCTTGGGGCAGTGTCGACGCCTGCCAGAACACCCGGTTGTGGACATCGAGACTGATACGGTCGCCCCACTGGGCCGACCACTCCAGACGACCCACCGCTCCGCCGAGGCCGGCCTCCAGGGGCACATCTTCCCACTCCGGTATCAGCGGCGCCAGATTGCGCAACTCCTCGAGTGATCGCATATCGACATAGGCGCTGATCATCTGGAGATTGGCCCCCAACTGTGCGGAGGTCTCATCGGTCTCCCACAACTCGACGTCGGCCTGGGCCGGGGCGACGGCGGCCATCATCGCCACGGCGACCGTCAACACGCCAATGATGCTGCGTTGCGGACTTCTCACGCATCCTCCCGTCGTTCATCGCCCACCACCTGACCGCTGTCGAGGCGGATGACCCGTCGACAGCGGTCAATGACCACCGGGTCGTGAGACGAAAATAAAAATGTCACATCGTGTTCCCGATTGAGCTCTACCATCAAATCGAGCAATTCCCTGGAGGTATCACTGTCGAGATTGGCCGTCGGCTCATCGGCCAACACCACCGCCGGACGGGCCGCCAGCGCCCGGATCACCGCCACGCGCTGCTGTTGGCCCCCGCTGAGCTCGCCGGGACGTCGGTCCATCATCCCCTCCAGACCGACCTCGGTTAGCAATCCCTCGACGCGGCGCCGCCGCTCATCGGCATCGACGCCGGCGAGCATCATCACGAACTCCGCATTTTCATAGGCCGATAAGACGGGGATCAGATTGTAGGCCTGAAATACGAATCCGATCTTTCGAAGTCGAAATTCGGCGGCCTCGTTTTTGTCAAACGCCGACACTTCGGTCCCGTCGACGTGCACCGTTCCCCGGGTCGGCCGATCGAGACATCCGATCTGATTGAGCAAGGTCGTCTTGCCCGATCCCGAGGGCCCGGCGAGCACCGAAAACTCGCCGACCCCGACATCGAGATCGACCCCTCGCAGCGCGTGCACCTCAATTTCGCCCTGGTAGAAGGTCCGATAGACCTCGCGCACTTCGATCAACGACTCTGCGT
>CAYUPT010000181.1:0-7350 GCA_964446725.1 uncultured Bradymonadales bacterium
AATGCCTCGCTTCTACCCTGGCTTCTGGCCACGGCACTGATTCACTCGCTGCTCATCCAGGAGCGGCGCGGAATGCTCAAGCGCTGGAATATCGGCCTGATGATCGGCACCTTCTTGCTGACGATCTTCGGGACCTATATCACCAGAAGCGGCCTTATCGAGTCGATTCACTCCTTTGCTCAGAGCGATATCGGGCCCTTCTTTTTGACGCTACTCATCGTCTTGACAGTGGTCAGCTTCGGGCTGTTTATCTGGCGCTGGAGCGATCTCAAGGCCGAACAGCGTCTCGATAGCCCGGCGAGCCGCGAGGCGGCCTTTATCTTCAACAACTGGATGTTCCTGAGCATGGCCACCGTCGTCATGTTCGGCACCCTGTGGCCGCGCATCAAAGAGTGGATCGACGGCTACGAAGTGGCCATGGGACCGCCCTGGTTTAACCGCTGGATGATTCCGCTCGGCCTCCTGCTGCTATTGATGATGGGCGTCGGTACCATCATCGCCTGGCGGCGCGCGAACTGGAAGAATTTCAAACGCAATTTCATCATCCCCATCGCCGCCTCTGCGGTGTTGACCCCACTGGCACTGGCCAGCTACTGGTTCGGTCGAGGCCAACACCTGGGGGTTACCCCGGACGCCGTCGACGCCGGGTATGCGATTACGGCTGTGGGTCTGTGCTTTTTCGTCGGCGCTACCATCGTTCAGGAGTTTTATCGCGGAATGTCCGCCCGGCGTCGCGGCCACGACGAGACCTGGAGTCAATCGCTGGTGCGACTGTGCATGAAACAGAAACGTCGCTACGGCGGCTATATCGTCCACCTGGGCGTCGTGTTTGCGTTTATCGCCTTTTCCGGCAATGCCCTCAAGATTGAACAGGACGTCTCCCTCGAACTCGGCCAGTCCGTCACCGTCGGTGACTACACGCTGACCTACCAGAGTCTGACCCCCGAGGAACATCGCGAGCGCCGGATGTATATGGCAACGATGCCCGTGGAGCGCGGAGGCGAGCCGGTGGTTAATACCGGCGAGCGGTTGCGCTACTTCGGCGACCGCATTCGCGCGGTCTTTGGCAATCACGATGTCCGTCCCCCGCGCCAGCACACCGCTCACCCCGGAAAAGCGATTTTTCACGCCACCGAGGAGATGCCGATCAGCGAAATCGACATCCGCTCCGGACCGATGGAGGATCTCTACGTGGCGCTCGTCGACTTCCACCCCCAGACGCAAGCGGCGACGTTCAAGGTCTTTGTCAGTCCCTTTACCTGGTTCTTCTGGTTCGGTGGCGCTGTGCTGGTTCTGGGCGCTCTTATCTGCCTGTGGCCGACCCGCGAGTCCCTCAATGCACTGCGCCCCGGCCAAGCCGGCTGGGGTCGAGCCGCCGTCTTTGGATCGCTGGTGGCATTGAGCTTTTCTCCGGTGCTGATCTGGACGGTGGAGTCTCACAGTGACTGGGGATCAGCTCAGCGCTACCAGCTGATGAGCAGTGCTGAAAGCGACCATGACGAATCCGATGAACCGCCGCCTGGGCCGCCGACGCAACTCTACGACATCGAGACTCCCGATGACGACGAGGGGGCTTCGTGAGTATTCTGTTTATCCTGGTGACCATTGCATTCACGGTGACCACAACCATTTTGATGCTTCGCCCATTTTCGGCATCCCGCAAAGAGCAACTCAGTTTCGAATTGCTCGACGAAGAAGAGCGAAAAATTGAAGCTCTGGTCTCGCGAAAGGTAGCCCTCGTTCAAGCACTGCGCGATATCGAGTACGACTGGGAGACCAACAAAATCTCCGAAGAGGACTACAAGCGCTTCAAAAAATCCTGTGAGCGCCAGGCCGTCGGTGTCATGCGCAAACTCGACGCCCTCCACGGTGGAGAGCGCGACTGGGAAGCCGAGATTGACCGGGCCGTCGAACAGCGCCGCCAGCAGCAGCCAGGCTCCCGGGCCGAACAAACCCCGGACCAGCCGGCCACGCCGGACGTCGCCGCGACGTCCACCGACGACGAGCAGGCCCCGGTGACGAAATGTCGCAGTTGCGGTGCCTCTCTGGAACCGGACGACCAATTTTGCAGTCAGTGCGGAACCCCAACCGACGCCCCGGGTGCCGAAGGCCCCGCGCCGAACCCGGCCGACGATCTCGACAATCTCTCAACTTCTTCGACCTCGGAGGTGGCCGGATGAGTCCACGCCGCCACTCGGTGATCGTCACCGCGCGTGTATTTGCTCTTTCACTATCGGTACCGGCCATCGCGTCGGCCCAGACGATGGGCGCCGATGACTTTGAAGCTCCCGACGAAGGCACCGCTCCCGGTGAAGCCGGCGCAGCGCCACCGACCACCGGCGGCGAGGCCCAGCCCCAGGTCCATCCCGGCGAAGAGGCCGCCCCGGCACCCACCATCGATCGCGAACTGGAGGCCGGCACTTCCTCGGCGGTCGTCGACGTCTCTCACGCCGCCGCCGACGATGTCGATCTCTCCGGGCGCATCGTCCTTCTGGAAGCTCTACAGCCGCCGGGACCACTGCAACCGGACGGCGACAACTTCGAGCGCGTCGTCGATAGTTGGCAAGCCGAAACCGACGAATCCGGCGTCGCCCACTTCCACGACCTCCCGGACGACCTGTCGGCAAACCGCCTGATGTTGCGCGCCTCCGTCGACTACGGTGGCATCTCCTTTGACTCCGGCTTTATCCAACCCGATAGCCAGACGCGTATCACTCTCGACGTCTACGACCGGGCCCACGAATACCCTGGCGTCCGCATCCAGCGAAAACGAGTTCTGATCAGCCCCTGGGAGGACTACCTGATCTTCGACCAGTTCTGGACGCTCGAAATCGAGGGCAATCGGGCCTTTAACATCTCGGACTCCACGGATCCGGCGCTGGAAGATGGCCTGCCGATTCGACTGCCCTACCGAGCCGAAGGCATCAGCGTCTCCGGCCCCGGCCAGCACGAAGTGGTTGACAATATCGTATTCTGGAACGGAACACTTCGGCCCAACCAACCGATGACCCTTCAGATACGATTTTCGAAATCGGCACACAGCTCGGACTTCACCTTTGAACAAAGCGTTCAATATCCCATCGACAATCTCGATATTTTGGCCACCATCGATACCGACTTCAACAAAGTCCCCCGCCTCGATGACCTTGCGCTACAGGCTCCCGGATTCGAGGTATCCAATGATCCCACCGACGCGGGACTTCCTCCACATACCACTCGCGACTTTCTGGTCGCCACGGGGCGCTCTGTGGAACGCGGCGAGTCCTACCGACTGCGCCTCGACGGTCTCCCCTTTACACGACCGGTCGGTGCCTGGATAGCACTGGGAGCCGGCGTTTTGGCGGCGTTATTTCTGGCCCTGTACGGCCGGAGGGAGTATCGCCGAGTCCATCAGAAGCGCGACGACGAGTCCATCCTTCGAGCTCTCCAGGAGCGCCGCGATAATCTGATCGATGAATTGGCCGAGCTCGAGGAGCTCATCGACGACACCTACGATGACGACGATATCATCGATCTCGAGCAAGAGGAGTTGTTGCTTCGCCAGCAGCTGCAGCTTGTGCTCCGGAAGATCGATGAGCTTCAAAGCGATGACGACGTCACCGATGCCGCGGCATGAGCTGTCATGAGCCAGCGCTTCCCCGAACGCGTCGTCCTGCGCGATGTCTCGCGAACCTTCGGGCGCTCCTTTGCCCTCCACCGTGTCAGTCTGGATCTACCATCCAGTGCCATCACGGCGGTCGTCGGCGATAACGGCGCCGGAAAGTCGACGCTCCTCAATATTCTGGCCACCGTCGATGAACCGACCTCCGGCGCCGTCCACTACGGCGACCAACCACTTCCCGAATTCCAGCGCAAAAGCCGCCATCGCATCGGCTGGATCAGCCATCAATCCCTGCTGTACGGGGAGTTGACGGCCCGTGAGAACCTCCAGTTTTTCGCCCGCATGTACGGCATCGAAGACGCCGGCTGGCGGGTCGACTCCTGGCTCGAACGGGTCGGCCTTTCCGGCGATGCCGATCGGCGGGTGCGCAACTTTTCGCGGGGCATGAAACAGCGACTGACCATCGCCCGGGCCTTGATTCAAAACCCACAGTTATTGCTGCTGGACGAACCGGCCACCGGCCTCGATCAGCAGGGCAATGGATTTCTCATCGACTTGCTGAAGTCCCTGCGTCAACGGGGTCGAATCATCGTCCTCGTCAGCCACGACTTCGAGTTACTCGACGGACTCATCGACCGGCTGGTGATTTTGCGACGCGGGAAAGTCAGCTACGACCACAACATCGAGCCAGGCCGTGATCTTCTGGACGCCTATCGCGCTCACGCCTGAAGAGTCCGCTCGATAAGGCCACCGGCGGGACTACAGATTCTCCACATCCTGCACTATGTTGGGCCCATGAAATACCGACTTCTACGCCAGACATGGACCATCATCAAAAAGGATCTGCTACGGGAGTGGCGATCGCGCGAGATCTTGACCTCGACGATCGCCTTTGCCGTACTACTGATGGTGATCTTTACCTTCGCTTTTTACCACGACGATGAAACGGCATCGCTGGTATTTCCCGGTATTTTGTGGGTGGCCATCGTATTTACGGGCACACTGGCCATTGGGCGCACCTTCCAGCACGAGCGCGACGGCGATTCGCTGCGCGCGCTGGCCCTGGTTCCAGGCAGTGAAAAGAGCCTGTATCTGGGGAAGTTTGCGGTCAATCTGGTCTTTATGTTCCTCTTTGAGCTGGCGTTGATCCCACTGCTGCTCTTTACGTTTTCGGTCGACGTCTCCGGCGTACTGGGACTGCATATCCTGGCCGTCGTCGCCGGAACCGTCGGATTTGCCGCACTGGGTACGCTGGTATCGGCGATGCTGGTTCGCAATGACCTTCGCGAAGTACTGTTGCCCATCGTCTTATATCCCCTCCTGATTCCGCTGCTGATCGCCGGGGTCCAGGTCACCTCTGCCCTGCTCGATGGCGGTCAATGGACGGAAGTCGGCAGCTGGATCCAGGCGATGTTCGCCATCGACATCGCCTATTTGATCATCAGTATGACGTTGTTTCGGTGGGTCCTGTCGGCCGTGGAGTGACCCCCGGCCCCGCTGGTCACGGACAGTCCTCGAGGACATCCTCGTAGGCCGGCCACCCGGAAAAGCGATCGCAGACGGCCCGGTAGCGCTCGTCGTCATCAAGGCGCCGATAACTGTCCAGTAAGATTCTTACGTGTTCCGGCGCCGGTGCCTCGGCGATGAGCTCCTCCAAGACTTCACCGGCGCGATCAAAGCGTCCGGTGTGATAGTAGGACTCGCCGAGTATCCCACGTTGATGTCGACTCAGTTCCCCGGCTTCTGCGGTTTCTTCAAGCCGATCGACGACTTCGTCGTAACGGCCCGAGTCGTAGGCATCGCGCACCGCAGACAATTCGTCAGATGGTGGCTGCTCCGACGTTGCTCCAGGCTCGTCGACAACCTCGATGTCTCCGTCATCACTTTGCTCATCGGACTCGATGAGCGTCAATTCGTCATCGGCTTCGACATCCGGTTCATATTCCAGCGGCACGTCCAGATTGAGGCGATCGATGACAATCGGGTCGTCGGAGGACTCGCCGACGTCGCCTTCGCCACTGTCTCCAAAGAGTTGGCGAAGGTCGTGTCGCTCCGGCGGCGCAGCGCGATAGGGGCTGCCGCACTCCAGATTGACCCGAGAGGCATCGATGGAGCGCTGGTTCTCCAACTCGCGAAGCCGGGTCTGAACAGTGCGCACCTGGTTGGCGTCGGTCGCCATCTCGGTAAAACACTCGTAGAACCGAACGGCTTTCGGCAGATTTCGGAGATGCCGGTCGTACAGAACCCCGAGATTGATGTAGGGCACCGGATCTTCGGGCCGCTCCTGCTGGGCCAGTAACATATAGGACTCGGCATCGACGTATTGACCCCCATACATCAGTGCCGCGCCGAGATTGCTGTATAGCGGCGGGATGGCATCGTCATCGTCTTCGATTCGAAGCAGGTACTGAAAGACCCGCACGGCCTGCATGTAGTTGCTGGTCTGGATGTAGAATTCGGCCAGTGCTCTCGCGATTTCGACGCCGCCGCCATAGCGAAGGGATTGACTGAAATAGCGCTCTGCACGAGCAAACGCCCCCTGTTGCTGGGCGGCCTTGGCGGCCCGAAAATACAGATCCGGATCCCGGTTTCCGCGCTCGATAGCTCGATCGTACTGGTGGAGAGCCTCGGCGGGATCGCCGCGCTCCATCGCTCGATCTCCCATCATCTCCGGACCCACGCAGCCCATCAGTATCGCTGCGAAGACCAACAGAATCCACAGACGCCATGACAACATTGAAAAATACGACGACTCCCGTCGTATGCGCCGGATTCTAAAGAGGTACTGCGTCACTACGGATTACCTTTTTCGGCTTCTATTCGATGAGGTCTCTGAGAATCAATCTGGACGGCACCGGTCGAATACTGCGATTATCAACCCGCCGACCACGGGCTACACGGGCTGAGGTAACCCCGAGCCCACAAGCACTTGTTGCCCGGTTTAGCGACGCGGATAAACCCCATCTGCCTGCATCTGTCGCTCTTGCTGACGAGCCCACTCGCGTTCACGGGCCGTCCGATCTGGATACAGCTCTTCGATTTCCTCGAGAATATCGGCCATTCGGTGGTAGCGGTGACTCTGACTGGCCTGGTGAAATTCCATACGGAAATCACCGAATCGATCGTCTAGGCGATAACGAGCATCGTCGTGATATTCTTCCCACTGTTCCCAGTCGTCGGGAATCTCGTCGCTGCCCGCCTCTTCGAGATATCGCTCCGCTTTGAGAAGGCGCCGATATCCCTCGAAGAGATTTCCGACTTCGATGGCCTCCTGATCGATCAACTCAATGCCACGTGCGTAGTGTTGCTCCGCTTCGTTGCGGCACTCGCGCTCATCGACACAGTCGACGGATAATTCAACGGGTTCGCGCTCCGTGATTGGCACCTCGTCGTGGTTCACCTGCTCGTCGTCACTGCCGCGATCGGCAAGAAACGCAAATCCGAGCAACAGGACGGCACCGACGATACCAACGGCGACAATGACCGGGTTGGTCTCTTCTCCGTCACCACTTTTTTGGCGAACCTCGTTGAATTTCGAGGCCTTGGTCTCTGACTCCTCGCGGGCCTTCTTTTTGGCTTCTTCGCGCTCCGAATCGGCGGCAATCTCATCCCAGGAGCGAATTCCCGCTCCACCGTCATCTTCTGGTTCCGGTTCCGGTTCCGGCTCCGCCCCCTGACTGGCCGCCCCGTCCATCCCCATACTGGCCTGAAATCCGGCGCCGGCCTCGCCACCGCTGTCGGCTCCTGTT
>CAYUPT010000182.1:0-1487 GCA_964446725.1 uncultured Bradymonadales bacterium
CGTCTATGCCCGGGCGTTGGAGGCCAATGGTATTCACCTGGAGCATCTTCGCGCCGACGTCGAACTCGACAACCGGATGCTGCTGGCCGACGAGGTCACAGGATCGATGTACGGTGGGGAGTTGGAGGCCGAAAATGCGTTTTTCAATATGCTGGAGACGAAGTACGGCGCCGATCTGGACGTGTCGGGCGTCGATCCGCGGCCGCTGATCGCCGATATGACGGGCAACGATCAGCCCTTTTTGGAGGGGGAACTCGACGGCGGGCTTCGCCTCATCGGCGAGATTCCGCCGGAGGCCCGGCCCCGGGCATCTCATGGCTATGTGCTGGCCTACGATGCCATGGCTCGCTACGCCGAAATGGAGGTCATCGACGATCTGACGCTGCGGCGCGACCACGACCGGATGTTTCCCAACCAGCGCATCGACATGCTCCGCGGAAGCCGGTTCTGGGTCGACCAGCGCCGGCTCGGGCTTCCGCAGGCCACAGTGGTTTCGGGAGACGATCGAGTCGATGTGCGGGACTTCTTTCTGGAGTACGAAGGGATGCATTTTGAGCGGGTCGACGGATCGGGGCCGGCGCGGCTGTCGGCATCGATCGGTGATATTGCTCCCTATGCCAGCTACTACGGCCTGGATGGACTGGAGGGCGGCGCCGAGGCGTCGATGGTCATGGAGGGCTTTTTTGGGTCGCCGCGCTGGCAGCTGTCGCTGTTGATGAGTGACCCCGGGTGGCGGCTTCCCAATGACGAACTATTGGACGGCGATATCCTTGAACTGGAGCTCGACGGCGACCAGGGAGATATCGAGATACGCCGGGCCCTTGCCGAAACCGACTTCGGTGACTTCGAGGCCGTGGGAACTGCCGGCTGGTTTATGCCTCCCCCTGGCCCCGGAGAGACCGGCCCACCTCCGATCTGGGAGGACCGCCCGGTCCAACCGCTGGATCTCGATGTGGCGGTCCGAAACCTGGAGGCCGCCGTGATCAGTCCCCTCATCGATGACGAACTCAACGCCCGTGGCAGGCTCGATGCCGATGTCGAATTGGGCGGCACCTTCCAGCAACTTCGCGGCCAGTTTCAGTCCTCCTTTCGCGACGGATCGGTGCGCGATCAGCCGGTGCGACGGGCCGGGGTTCGCGGTGGGTTCGAACCCGGCGGTCTGGCGCTCGACGCACTGGACGTCGACCTCGGCGAGGCCGGACGCTTTGCCGGAGACGGGCGGTTGGGCTACGACGGGGCCCTGGATTTCGAATTGGAGGGAGAGGATATCGAATTGGCCGCTCTTCGCGAACTCGATGAGTTGCCGATGGGACTGCAGGGTCGGGCCCGGTTTTATGTCGAGGGTCAGGGCAGTATCGACGATCCCCATTTTTCCGGCGGCGGCCAGGTTCGGCAGATGGTCATCGACGATCGGATCGTCGGCGATGTGGCCCTGGCGGCCGATACCATCGACGACATCGTCTATATCTCTGGCGGTCTTTTGCCCT
>CAYUPT010000182.1:1497-7344 GCA_964446725.1 uncultured Bradymonadales bacterium
ACGATTGAATTGCCGCTTCGGGGGCCGGCGCCCTTTTATGCATCGCTGGGGATGGAGGAATTGGAGTTGATGGATTTTCTGCCGGAACTCGCGGACCACGACATGCTCGACGATGCCCGGGTTTCGGGGACGACCGAGTTCTTTATGGAGCGCGATTTTTCGCGCTACCAGGCGATCTTCGACCTCGACGACCTGGATGTGGACTCCCGGGGCCAGCGCATCCAGAATCGGGGCAATGTGGTCATCGGGTTTAACGACGGCGACGTGATCACCTTCGACGAGGCCAGTTTTGAGTCCGGGGGGCGCAACTTCAGTCTCGACGGCGGTATCGTGGTCGACGACGAACTCGATATCGAGTTGATGGACATTCGCGTCGACGGCGATCTGGATCTGGGTCTTTTAGAGAGTGCGCGAGCCGGATTCCCGGAGTTATTTCCCGACTTTTTCGTCGGCGCCGAAGGGTACACCAATACGGATCTGACGGTGCGGGGGACGCCGGGCTCATTTGCCGCGGCCGGGACCATGGTCTTTGGTCATTCCCGCTGGTCACTTCGCTTTTTGCCGGAGCCGATGGTCATCGAGGGAGGGCGGATCAACTTTGTGGACGACGGCATCGAAATTCCGGAGTCCGAGCCCCTCGACGGCACAGTCCTGGGCGGGGCGACGCGGGTGGCGGGGACGATGGGCTATCTCGAGGATCATCCGCGCCGGATGGATATTCAGATGTGGAGTCACAATATGTCGTATCGCATCCCTCAGCTTGCGACGCTGGCCTTTGACACCAATCTGCGGCTCCAGGCCTCGGACTGGCAGGACTACGAGACCTGGCTTGTCAGCGGGGGCGTCGACATTCTCGACGGCCAGTACTTCCAGGAGTTTAATGTGGTCGAACAGGAGCTGGCGGGGCGGGTCATCGGGGCCTTTCAGCCCCAGACCGACCGCTATGAGGCGGGGCTTCTGGAGGCGGTGCCGATGCTCAATGACATCGAATTCGATATGCAACTTCGGGCCCGCGACGGATTTCGCCTCCGAAGTACGGTCGACCGCATGGAGGCCGACCTGGAATTTCGCTTCGACCTGCTGTTGCAGGATACGCTGGCGAACCCGAGATTGACCGGTGATCTGGACGTCATCGACGGCGAGGTCGGCTTTCAGGGCGAGTCGTTTCGGGTCCGATCGGGAACCATCAGCTTTGCAGAAGATGTCTCGAACCCGTATCTCGATATCGAGGCCGGCGCCGATGTGCGCAATACCTGCGAGCAGTCCGAATTTGTCGACGAGGTCTCGCCGTCGATGACGCTGCGCTCGAATATCGACGCCACCGATATGCAGCAGTACCACATTATGCTCAATATGCAGGGCGAATTGGAGAATCTCGACATTCACATGGAGAGCAATCCCTACGCCGATCAACGCGATATTCTGAGCATGATCCTGACGGGCTGTCGCGTCGACCAGTTGACGGCCTCCGGGGCCAGCCGGCCGACGCTGGAGGTGGCACTGGGGCCGCTTCTGGGGCGTCTGGAGCGCGAGATCGCCGATGTGGTCGCCGTCGACGAATTTACCATCACCCCCGGTGTCGAGCGCACCCAGGTGCGGGTCAGTGATACGCTGACGCGCAGGCTGAACTGGCACTTTCACCTCGACACCGGCTTCGCCGACGCCACCGGCGGCCAGCAGGCCCAGCTCGAGCTCCAGCTCTCCGATCACTGGACCGCAGAATTGAGCGAGCGCAGCTTCGAAGATACCGACGATGTGCTCATCGATCTCAAATTGAATTATCGGCTGCCGCTGGATTGATGACCGATCCGGCGGCGACGCCCTACGCAAATTGTTGCCGTGAACTTATCGCGCTGTCGCACAACTGCTCGCCGGTCGGGGCCGGTGTGGATGACCGCCGCGATCGTGGCCGCCGTCTGGTGGCTTGCGATCGGTTCGGTGGTCGCCCAGGTGCCGGAGGCCATCGACGAGGAGTCGGGTGGGCCCGTCGATCACGCCGGTGACGATGCCCCGCAGGTCGAGACCGAGACCGACGACGTCGACGACGATCGCCTGGAGGGGCGACGCATTGTGGAATACGAATTTCGCTGTGACCTCCAGCTTTGTCAGCAGCCGGGGGCCGTCGAGCGCTTCCAGCAGATCTCGGGGATCGCCGTCGGCCAGCGCTACCGGCCGGAGCTCATCGAACGGGCTCAGCGACGGCTGGTCCAGACCGGGTTTTTCCAGCAGTTGACCATCGAGCGCGGAGTCTACGACGACGGCATCCATATCGATATCGAGGCCACCGGCGCGGTGTTAATTCGACGCGTGGAATTCGAAGGGCTGAGCCCGCCGCCATTTGAGAGTGAATTGCGCAATTTGTTGATGTACCGACCCGGTCAGGTCTACATCGAAGACGCCGAACAACTGGCCGCTCAGCGCAGCAGTCTGGCCTCGATGTTCGAACAAGAGGGCTATTTCGGGACCGAAATTTCGATCACGTCGAGGACTGTCGACGACGAGCCCCACCTCATCGACCTGGTCATCGACGTCGAGCCCGGCCAGGAGCGCCGAATCTGCGCCATGGGATTTCGCGGCCTGCGGGCGATGACAAGCGCCGAGGCCCGGGAGTTGATGTTGAGCGGCGTCTCCGTGCTGGGGCGGCGCGTTCCGCTATTCGTCCCCCGATTTACGACCGAGCAATTTCGGGAGGGCCGAGAGGCATTGATCGACGAGTACCGGCGCCGCGGCTATTTTCGAGCTCGAATCGTCGACCAGGCCGTCCAGATCGATGAGGCGACCAACTGCACGCAGCTGGTCGTCGATGTCAGCGAGGGGCCGTTTTGGGATATCGAATTCGAGGGCAATTCGGCGATAGACGCCGATGCGCTTCGCGTCGAGATGCCCTTTGCGGACTCGGGATATGTCGACGACAATGAAATCGGGGTGGCGGAAAATACGATCCGTCAGCTCTACGAAGCGCAGGGCTATCCATTTGCTCAGGTCGACGGGCGCGAAGAGCGGGGCGATCGCTTCGATCGACGCCTGATTTTTTCGATCGACGAGGGGCCGAGAGTTCAGATCGACGAGATCCGCTTTCGGGGCCTGGAGGCTTTTGAGCCGGCGCAGGTCCTCGACGAATTTGGCACTCGTCCGTTCGGTGTCTTCGATACCGGCGGCTTTTTGCAGACCGAGCAATTATTATCCGACTTTCGCCAGCTCGAGCGGCGCTACCGCGAGGCGGGATATCTTCAGGCGACGGTGGAGCGCTTTGTCGTCGAACTCAGTGACGCCGGCGACGCCATCACGATCTGGATCTACGTCGATGAGGGCCGGCAAACCGGTGTCGACGAGGTTCGGATTGAGGGACACGATGAGATTGCGTTGTCGGCACTGGAGTCGATGCTGGAAGTCCGCTCCGGGTCGGTCTTTGTTCCACTCGAAGTCCAGGCCGATCAGTCTCGGCTGTCGCAGCACTACGGCTCGATGGGTCGTCCGGAGGCCACCGTCGAGACCACCTGTCGAGACGCGCAGGGCGCGCCGGTGCGCTGTCGAGCTCCGGAACTCGAGGATCGGTGCATTCGCTCCAATTTCGAGGAGTTGGTCGAGCAGGGCTGCAGTTGGCGCGAGGGCGCAACACCGACCTGGGTCTGTGATCGACGGGTTCAGGACGAAACCTGCCAATTCGACGGCGGCGTCGTCGACGAGTCGGTCTCGATTGACCATCGCATCGAAGAGGGGCCACTGGCCCGGGTCGGCGAGATTTTGCTCAAGGGCAATTTCCGCACTCGCTCATCGGTGATCTTTCGGGAGTTGCCGCTGGAGACGGGGGATGTGCTCAACGTCAACAAATTGCTCGAGGGCCAGGGCAATATGCGCTCGTTGGGGCTGTTTGACTCGGTGAGTATCGAGACCATCGGCCTCGACGAGCCGTCGGGAATCGATGGCGACGAGGAGGGCGCCGAGCGGTCGATTCCGCTGATCATCAGTGTCGAGGAGTCGCGATCGCGTTTTGTCGATCTTCGCTTTGGTGTGGAGGGACGGGAGCTTCTGGAGGACTCCAGGCGCCTGCTGGCCACCGGTGAATTGCAGTATATTGACGACAATCTGGTGGGAACCGGCCAGCGCTTTCGGCCGCGGATCATCGGCGCTACCGATACCTTCGATCTGTATCGATTGGGGGCCGATACCGGCCGCGGAGTCGGTGTTGCCGGCGACGCCGGGGGCCTCGATTATCTATTCGGCGCGGAATTGATCTACACCCATCCGCGTTTTTTGCGCGGTCAGACCGGGATCGACGAATTATTTTTGACGGTGACGCCCTTTTATCTCATCGACCTGCTGGGCGTGTCGACCGAGCAGGTATTGCGCGAGGAGTGGGGCCTTCGACTGGAGTTGCGCAAGGAGCTCCACGAGTTGATGGATCGATTCTTCGTGACCCTCGGCACGGAGGCCAAACAGGCGTCGACCTGGGTCGCCGGCGATCTTCGCGTCGACGGAGAGCGCGTCTTTTCGCCCCGTCGGGCGACCGCGAAGTTGATGCCGGAGCTGACACTGGACCGGCGCGACAGCCCGCTCAATCCCGGCGACGGGTTTCAGCTCCAATTCCAGCCCGAACTCGTCAGCGGTGACGCGCTGTCGGAGGGCGGCGAGGATCTGATCGGCGACAGTTATTGGCGGCTGTCGTTTGCCGCCAGTCACTATTTTCGCCCCGTCGACGGGCTGACCGTCGGCCAGGGCGTGGAGTTTGGACAGATTATCCCCCTCTTCGATCGACAGGGGCTGGTGCCCGTCGAGGAGCGCTATACACTGGGCGGAGTGGGCAGCATCCGCGGGTTTCCCAATAATTCGCTGGGACCGATTGGCGCCCAGCAACAGCGCCAGGGCGGGGAATTGTTGCTCAACTACAGCGCCGAATTGCGGTATCCACTCATGGAGCGGTGGGGCCTGTACGGCGCGACATTTTTCGACGCCGGGCTTCTGGTCAATTGTTTCGAAGAGCAACAGTCGGGTCAGCCCCGCAGCAGTCGCCAGTGCTACCGCAACGCCTTTCCCCAAGACGCTCCGCTAGGCGAGATTCGGACCTCTGCCGGCATCGGGTTGCGCTATCTTTTGGTCGACCAGATTCCCTTGCTCCTGGACTACGGCAAGGTCCTGAATCGGCGGCCCGGCGAGGGATTTGGAAGTCTTCACTTTAACCTGGGATATACGTTTTGATCCATCGAATTACACATCGGGTCGCTCGATTTCTGGCTCTTTCGGCGATGATTGTCGCCACGGTCTCGGCACTGCTGGTCGCCACGTCCACCCCGGCCAGCGCCCACCAGACGCCCTGGGGCCAGGGCAACAGCGAACCGCGGGATCTGGTCATCAGTCTGGCGACCTTTAGCCCCGGCGACGATATCGCCCAGTGGTTTGGGCATACGGCACTGATCGTCGAGGACCGGCGCCTGAATGTATCCCGGATGTACAACTACGGGATGTTCCACTTTAACCAGGATATGCTGGTTCGATTCGCTCTGGGGCGCCTGGAATTCTGGGTCGCCGCCACGCCGATTCCCGACTCCTACAATATCTACATCGCCCAGGATCGCGACATCCGCCTGATCGAGTTGAATCTTCCCGAAGATCGGCGCCTGGAGGTCGCCGAATTTTTGGCCGATAATGTGCGGCCCGAAAACCGGGAGTATCTGTATCATCACTACGACGACAATTGCTCGACGCGGGTTCGAGACGTCATCGACCTGGCGGTGGATGGACAATTTTCGGAGGCCTACGAAGACGAGCCGGCGCGGATGACGCTGCGCGAGCACACCCGCCGCCACTCCGCGCATATGCCGCCGATGGACTGGCTGTTGATGTACTGGA
>CAYUPT010000183.1:0-7341 GCA_964446725.1 uncultured Bradymonadales bacterium
GGTTGGGGCTAAAGGCGTCGAAACAATCGGTCTCAATGGAAAACTGCGAGGAAAACAGGACGTTTTCATCGGGGTTTTCATCGTCCAGATCGCCGGCGGGGTCGAGGACGACACCGATGTAATAATCACCGTCCGTGACCTGGGAGGAGAGCGGCGCATCGAGCGTGACATCGCGATGTGAACCGGAACTGATGGAATCGATACTGTGGGTGGCGAGAGTGATGTCGGAAGGATCGCCGAGTTCGGGCTCGTCGGTCAGTACAAGATCGACATCAAAGTCACCGCTGGCCTGCGTTCCGAGGTTGTAGATCCGGAAGTCGATGTCCAGATTCTGGCCAAGCGAGTAGGAGTCTCCCGGGGGGAGTACGATATTTCGAGGTCGAACATCGACGCCTTCCGGCTGGGGTACGACGTCGACGTCGAAGTCGTAGTAATTGCGGGCGTCGTCCTGGCCGCATACGGAATAGACGTAACCGAGGCCGTCATCGCCGGCGACAAAGACGGCGACTTGCTGGTAGCCCGGCGAGTCGTCCTGGTCGAGTTGTTGGACGCCACCGGGGGCAAATATCGTCGTTTCCAGTTCGCCTCGTTCAGGCTCGAAGGCCGTATCGACGAGAAGCGACTCCCCTTCGTCGACGATGGTGGTGTAGAAGTCACACTCTCCGGTATCGCAGAGCGCTCCCTCGTAGCTGCCGGCATCGAGTTCCGTCGCCATAAGGGGGGTTTGATTGGGGCCAAAGCCGTCGTCTTCGCACTGACAGTATTCGCCGCTGAGAGTCACGGGACTTGTCGACGTGCCGAGGTTGTTGGTGGTGTCGTCTTCGGGAAGCGTCTGCTCGGAATCGGCGTAGACGCCAACACTCATTTGGTCGTTGAAGTCGACGCATTGAGTCGAGATGTCGAAGGTTTCGGTGATACAGGAGCCGGGGTCGATATTGGGGATGTCGACCACCTGATAGGGCTCGGCATCGAAGTCGACATCACTGCCGGGGGAGGTATAAATCTCGGCGGTCGTCGTTCCCGACGGGTTTGATCCGGCGACACAAAGCGTGGCCTCGGCGGTGATGACGTCGCCCTCGTCGGCGCTGTCGGGAAGGGTGATTTCGTCGACGTACAGGTCGATGTCGGCCTCGTCGGTGATGTCGACGGCATCGAGGTCGATGGCCTGACTATTGCTTCGGACCTGTTGATCGATGGCACCGGCGGGGTCGCAGACGATAAAGAAGAAGTAGGTGCCCGGGTCGTGGACGGCGGGAATCGTGATTTCTTCGTTAAAGTGCTGCTGTTCACCGGCGTCGAGCCCGACAAGTGTCAGGCTGTCGATCTGGGCCGAGGCTTCGACGTCGATGGTCGGTTCCTCATTCATGTAGACGCCGCAAAAGAAGCTGCCGACATCCTCGGTGCCATCGTTGGAGACGGTGGTATCGACTTCCAGGACTCCGTCGAGAAAGGTGCTATTCGGGGAGACGGAGAAATTGTCGACGACGATATCCGGGCCGTCGACGGGCTCGTCGGAGATGACGATGGGTTCCTCGGTGGCCAGGATGTTGTTATCGGTGGTGGCTTCCTCGACATCACCGTCCTCGGAGTAGGCCTCGACGACGACGTAGCGCTCGATCTCCTCACCGGCGGGCGGGATGACGGGATCGCTCAAGGTGATTTGCTCGGGGCCGATCAATTCATCGCCCTGGGCAAAGAGATTGATGGGACCACCGGAGTCGATGAGCTGGGCGGAGTCATCGATGGTCGGAGTTTCACTGAGGTAGGTATCGTAGACGACCTGGAAGACGTCTTCGTTACCCAGGTTTGCCAGGGTGAAGCCGCGCGTGACCTGGCTGAGTTCGGGGAATGCCCATTCGGGAAGTGCTTCGAGATTCTGGACCGAAATATTGGGCAAGTCGGTATCGAGGTTTTCGACATTGATGGTGCTGGGGCTGGTGTCGATGGTCAGATCCGGATTTTCGACGCCGATCTGGCCTTCGGGATCGAGTACGACAACGGCGTAGTAGTCGCCATCGGGGATGTCGGGGACGGTGTCGGTGACACTGGCGTTGATCGTCGAGGCTCCGTCGAGGGAGTTGCCGTTGTCGTCGACATCGAAGGTCTGTGAGCCGACTTCGTGAAGTTCGGGGATGTCGTCGCGACCGACGTCGGATTGTTCAAAGAGATAGGTGTGTACCGAAAAGGGGGTGACGACCGGGCCGGGACTGAGGTTTTCGACATCAAAGGAGATGGTGACCTGGTCCTGCGTGGCAAATACGTTGAATGGCTGGACATTGACGGATCCAACGGAGAGGTCGACGGGGTCGTAGACCGGAAAGCTGATGGTTCGCGTATCGGCGACGGCGCCATCTTGAAGGGCCTCGATTTGGATGTCGTAGCCATCGGGGTTGGTCGCGTCGTAGGCGTGGGTGGCCGAGGCTTCGAGCGACGAGCCCGAACTCTGGTTGCCATCGCCGAAGTCGACATTCCAGCTGTATTCGTCGTCGTCGACGTCGTCATCGGGGACGACGTCAAAAGCGACTTCGAGGCTGACGCCCGGATAGCCCTCTTCGGGGGTGACCGTGACATTGTCGAGTGCTCCGACGCCCTCGGCATCTCCGCCTCCGCAGCCGGACATCAACAATGCAAATGCGACGGCCCCGGCCAGAAGAAGCGGAGCGTACCACAGGCCCCGTGAGGGGAGCGAATTTCGGCGCGGTTGTACAGTCATGATTCCGTCGCAGTGTGTGTTAAAGCTGAGTGGCGCCAAGGGTCCAGATTGCAGTCGATCAGTGTCGGTCGTCCGTGGCGCGGTACGGCGCAGGCACTGGAGCGGCTAATTCTGTTGAATTGGTCGTCGTTTTTCAAGCAATCAATTCGCATCGGTCGGGACCAATGATCGGTTCATCGCCCTGGGGAGAGGCGTTGTGTCAGCGGACGGCAGGGTTGGCCCCGCGATGCTTGACGAAAATCGAGGGACTGAGATAGCGTATTTCCACCAGGTCATGTGGATACATAACGCGATAACGCGCCCGGATGTGGTCTGGCATCCACGATGTGTGGTCACGTACCCAGTAAACCGGCTCCAGTTAGCCAGGAGGACGTCCTTGTCGAGCAATAATGACAACGCGGATCTTTCCAATCTGAAATCCCGCCTCGGGCTCAACAAGTCCGACGACAAGGGAAGCGAAAACGACAAGTCGAGCGACTCGTCGGTCTCCGATTCGTCTCCGCCGTCCAAAGAGGAGCGGCAACCCAAGGAGGCACAGGCCGACAGTCCAAAGCCAGACGGCGCGTCGAGCTCCGGGGGCGTCGATGATCGGCTTGCGGCGCTCAAAGAGTCGACGCTGAAGTCGAAAAAGAAGAGCAAGACGGAAGAAAAATCACAGAGCACGGCGCCGTCAACGGGCCGGGCCAATCAGCAGCAGACGCCCGATGCGTCGTCGTCGCCGGCATCGACATCGTCGGGCGGGGCGGGCGCAGGTGCCGGAGCCGGACATTCGGGGCCACCGGTCGGTCAGGGCCCGCCGCCGGGAGCCCAGGGGCCGCCTCCGACGTCTCAGCGACCACCGAGCCGCCAGACGAGCTCATCGCGATCGGAGACATCGTCCGCCGGCGCCGACAGCTCCAGCGCTGTGGACGACGCCGACGATATCAGCCTCAGCGAATTGGGCGTCGACGACGACAGTATGTTTTCCGGGCCGCTCATCGGGGTGATGTTGGCGCTGCTCGTCGTCGGCTTGATCTTCGGGTTTTTGGCCAATAGCAGCTGGCAGACACGCGACATGGAGCAGGCCCGCATCAACGATGCGTCGCGAATCTACGATGATATCACACCGCGACTGGACGAATTTCGCGAGGCGCACAGCATCATCGAGCAACTCGATCCGACGGACGTCGATTTTGAGGCCGCCGGACAACTGCGCGACCTCGAATTTGTCGTCGATGCTCGGATTTATCCCAATAATCGAATTTTGTTCGGCGACGACATCATCAATCCACTCAATCGATACATGGGCGAGTCGAGCGTCCTCCAGCAGATGATATACCGCCATTACGAGTTGACGACCGGCGCCGATCGCGAGGCGCTCGAGGCCTATCAGCAACAGGCCGACGAGATCGCCGACGACGAGCAGGTGGCGGTGGTCTTTGACCTTATCGGGTTAAATCAACATATGGGCCGCATGGCGCGCGAGGAGGCGACCTCTGACGATTATATCGCGGCCGCCGGACGCCTGGTGGTCATCCCCGACGATTTCGAGGACCTGGAACCCAACGAAGAAGGCGAGGTCGAAGTTCACGTCCTGGCCTCCGATGCTCCGGATCGAGTGCGCGTGGAGAGTCTCGTCCCGATTGTTCCCACCGATTTTCTCGATATTGACGGTGGCGATGCCATCAGTCGATACGCCGAGCGCGTCGAAGAACTCCAGGAGTTGTCGGAGAGCCTGAATTCGACGGTGCCAGTGGTCGACGATGAGCTCAACTCACTGGCCACTGCCGAGCCGTCGCCGCTGCTGAGTTTTGGCGGAGGAGAGGCGGCGACTGAGGAGTACCTCGACGAATCACCTGATGACGGCGGCGAAGAAGCAGTGGACAACGACTGAGAACCGGTGTCGACGCCGCCAAGGCCCGTGTCCATCGCCCGGTGGGGACGGGCCTTTGTCGTTCATGAGATGCAGCGCCACACGACCGGGAGGGTCAATGGCTGAGACAATCGTGGAATTATTCGAAGAGCAGGTCCACCGATCCAGCGTGGGAGGGGCTATATGTCATCATCGCGACGGCGTCTGGGAGGAGGTGACCTGGAAGGAGTGGTGGGACGCCTCGGAGCGGATGGCCGCCGGATTGATGCAGCGCGGCGTCGACAAGGGCGATCGGGTCTGTGTCCTGGCGTCGACCCGGGCACAGTGGATGGTCGTCGATATGGCCCTGGCGATGGCGGGGGCGGTCAGTGTTGCCCTCAACGTCGCGACATCCGCCGAGGAACTGGGGCGGGTGCTCCAGGACAACGACGTGGAGACGGTGGTTGTCGAAAACCCGATTCAATTCGGCAAGATCGTGGAGGCCGGCGAGGCCGCTGAATCGGTGCGCCAAGTCATCTACATCGACGACGACGTTCTCGTCGCCTCCCGCGGCCAGTCGGGCGGCGATATTATTCGGATGGAGTCGCTGTCGCTTCCCGAGCGGTGGGACGTTCTTTCCATCGACGATGTGCGCGGCGTCGGCCAGTCGGTGCTCGCCGACGACCCGCGCTACGTCGCCGGCCGCCGGCGCCTCGTCGACGCCGACTCGGACTTGACCATCGTCTATACCGGCGGAGTCAGCGCCCAGCCGCGGGGCGTCGTCTTGACCCACGGCAATCTGGCCAGTCAGGTCGAGGCCCTGGCGGCCCTTCAATTATTTTCCAGCGAAGATCTCCAGCTATTGTCGCTTCCCCTGGCTCATATCTTTGCCCGGATCTTGTATCTGGCGGCCGTCGGCTACGGAATGACCATCGGGATCGGCCGGGGCCGCCAGCAATTGCTCGACGACCTTGATGATCTCCAGCCCACGTTGATGGCCAGCGTACCCCGGATCTACGAGCGGCTCCGAGACGAGATCATCGAGCGTATCGAGCGCCGGCGCTGGCGATCGAAGCTCTTGCCCCTGGCCATGGAGGTCGGCAAGTCGGTCAGTCAGAGCCTGACCGGCAATAGCGATGTGGGATTGCTGCTGAAGTGGGAACACCGTCTGTTTTCGAAGCTACTTCTGGAAGATGTGGAGGAGTTGCTGGGAGGTTCGATGCGATTTTTGATCTCCGGTGGGGCGCCACTCGACGAGGAGGTCTCGGAGTTTTTCTTTGCCTCCGGCGTCTTGCTTCTGGAGGGCTACGGGCTGACCGAGACGTCCGGGGCGGTCAGCTTTAATATGCCCGATGACTTTCGCTTCGGAAGTGTCGGTAAACCGCTGCCCGGCGTCGATGTAACCATTGCCGAAGACGGTGAGATTCTGGTGCGCGGAGACACCGTGATGAAGCGGTATGTCGAAGACGACGACCGCGACAGCCGGGCAGTCGATAATGCCGGATGGCTGCACACCGGAGATATCGGTCGATTCGACAGCGATGGATTTTTGCACCTGACGGATCGGAAACGAGAATTGATCGTCACATCCACGGGCCAACACGTCGTACCCGGCGGATTGGAGGAGTCGCTTTCCGAACACGAATTGGTCGCTCACGCGCTCGTCGTCGGAGACGGGCGGTCGCATCTGGCGGCTCTGATCGGGCTAGAGGCCGATGCCGTGCTGGACTTCGTCGATGAACACCAACTCGACGGGCAGCGACCGGTGCGAGAATTGACCAATCACCACAGTCTGCGCCGGGCGCTGGGCAACCATATCGACGAGGTCAATCGGCGGCGTTCGCACTACGAACGGATCCGTTCCTTCGCGATCATCCCCGAGTTTCTGTCGGTGCGAAATGGCACATTGACGCCGTCGGGGGCGCTGCGTCGGGCGGAAGTCCTGGAGCGCTATCAGTCATTGATCGAGGCGATGTACAGCGATGACTCGGCGCCGGATCTCGTGGAACGCGTCGAGCGGCCCTGATCGACGTCTGGACGCTGTCGGTGCAGGGCGAGCAAAAAAGTTGACGGCCTCCACCGGCCCCGTACGCTGGATGTGAATCGTCGCCGGTTGTTCCGGTTAACGGTGCAACCACAACGTGGTAACCGTCCAGGGAGGACGCTATGAAGGGCATGCAAGGAAGCATTCGCCGCCAACCGAGTTCGAGTCTCAACTTCGCCGGTGTTCGGCGATATCCGAGAACAGATTTGAACGTCGAAGTCTTGATTCAGGACGATGACGGATGGGAATTCCCCGTCGAAAGTCTTGATTTCAGTCCCACCGGGATGTTCGTGCGCACCAATTTTCTGTTTGAGGTCGGAACGATCCACAACTTGATTTTTCGTTCCCCCGACGGCGATGCTCTGTTTTCGATTCGCGGCCAGGTGGTGCGCGTTGAAAACGATGCTGCCGACGACGATGAAGCCTTTGTGCCGGGCATGGCCTACGAATTTATGGAGCTGACGGCAGATCACCGCCAGCGCTTGAAGGGATTGGCCGCCCGGGTCTGATCGCCCACCGGGCAAAGCGGAGTGTGAATCTATGCTCGAATTTCAAAAATACCACGGGCTGGGAAACGACTTTATCGTCTGTGAATCCCCGGCCGGTGGACTTCCGACGAGCGAGATTATCGCGCTATGTCGGCGGCATCGAGGCGTCGGCGCCGACGGTGTTCTCGTCGTAGAGCCCGTTGACGTCGACGGCGAACAGGCGGTGTCGATGATAGTGTACAACCGCGATGGAAGTCGCCCGGAG
>CAYUPT010000184.1:0-7312 GCA_964446725.1 uncultured Bradymonadales bacterium
GCCGCTGGGGAGCCAAGTTTGAGAACATACCACCGCACGTCGTGACAACTGCGGCATCGTAGACGGTGCAGCTGGCGCATCGAGCCGTACTGGATCTACGTTGGGACTCGCTCGACATCACCTTGGGTATCGTTTCGGCCTTGCGCCTTGTCCCTCCCAGTCTCGAGATTGCCACCTGCTACCGTCAACTTCGTCTCAAGGCGTTATAATCAACGTGCAAGTGTTGGACTATCTCGACCAGCCATTTAGGCCAGAAGCCTACCGGCAATATTAAAACCTCGCCAAAAAGCAGGATCGCGCTGCAATCACTCGGCGAGCCAATGCCCCTTTTCAAAGACGTGGAGCCGGTTGATGGCCCGGGAGGCGGCGACATAGCGCGCATTTTTCGAACATCGCTTGTCGTCGGGATCGATATCGATGAGGATCACCACTTCCGCCTGCAGGCCCTTGAAGGACGAAATCGTGCTGTGGAGAACGCCTTCGTCGTCGTACCACTGTTCGACGTCGTGGACGATGGTGTGGCCGCCGAGCTCGGTGGCCGCTTCCAGCGCCGAGTTGTGGGGGCGATGCGGCGATAGGATGGCGATGTTGTGATAGCCCAACTGCTGGCGGTCGACGAGCTTGTCGATCAAATCACCGATCTGGCGGCGGGTCTTCGATGGGCCCTGTTGCTGATAGACACTGGGCGGTTCTCCCTCCGGACAGTCCTCGTGGGGCCTGACGTCGACACTGCCCAGCTTCTGGACCGGTCTGGCGATGGCCTTGGTATTTCGGAAATTTTCATCCAATGGGATCTCGGCGCCCCACTCGGGAAGTTCGGCGCTGTGATCGAAGAGCCGCTGGGCTTCGTCGTAAAAAATGGCCATCTGGCCGCCGTCGCGCAGCCCGCACTCCAGAATCGACCACCAGTCGCCGGCGAAATCCTGGGCTTCGTCGACGATAATCGCATCCCAGGGACCGATCGAGCAGGAGTCGTCGTCGAGGGCCTCCATCAGTGCAAAGGGCACCGTCTCACTCCAGAAGGTGGACTGCTCCGCCCTCGACGCATTGTCATCGGGAAACGCGAAATCGCCGACGCACTCCTTGCCGGCCTCGACCCCGACTTCGTGAAAATGACCGACTTTGATGCTTCCATTCATCGGTGGCCAGGCATCGATGCAATCGCGCAGAAATTCTGTCAGGCTGGCATTAAAACAGGTCAACCAGACATCGTTGCCCTCGGCGGCCAGCAATTCGGCGGCCTTCAAGGCCATCACCGTCTTGCCGGTGCCCGCCCCGCCAGTGACGCGGAGCCGATCGATGCCCATCAATTTGTGGAGAATCTCGGCCTGGCGCTCCGAGATCCGCTCGATTTGGCGGCCCTCCTGTTCGATCTGAGCCGACAACAGCGGCGGCATCTTCACCGGCGGACTCAACAGCGATCGAAAGCGGTCGAATTCATCCTCGGAGAGCGTCAACTTCGATGAGTGCCCCATTTTCCGGCGATAAAACCCCATGGCCGAACGCACCTTGGCCTCCAGGTCGTCGAGGTCGTCGGAATCGATGACGACCTCCTCTTTGAGACTCGCCGGCAGGTTCAACTCCCCCTTCTTCGTCAGAGGAAAGGCCAGCGCCCACCCGTAGACCAGTGGAAATTTTCCAAATCGGGTATCCAATTTACGCCGTGCCGGCCCCTGCAACTCACCGACGATGTCTTCGATCTGATGGCGGGCCTGTTCGCTGGGCGACCTCGAGAGCCGCTCTCTTTTTTTGGAGCCCGAATGCAGCCGATACCAGCGGCCATCTTCCGCTCGCTGAACGCCCTTTCCCTTGCATTCGATATTGAGAAAGCCCAGTCGGCGATGGACCACAAGAAAATCCACTTCGCCCTGACGGGCCTCCGATGTCAGATACGGCAGGCTGTGAAAGACGTAGAATTCGTCGGGCAATTGCTCCTTGAGGAGCCACCAGAAATCGTTTTCCGAATCCGGTCTACCGTCGACCAGGGGAGGATCGTCCGGGAGCATTACAGCCATAGGGGTTCCCCGATTGTTCGATGTCATTGCGAAGTAGGTTGCTGCCCCATAATACGGGATAAGCCCCCCACGGGTCCAGCCCCGATATTCCATCGGTCCTCACCGGCGATCAGCGCTCGCCCTCGTCGGCATCGATGTCGAGTTCCTTCATCCGACGCCACAGCGTGGTGCGACTAATGCCGAGCCGTTCAGCGGCCTCGCCGCGATGTCCCTCGGTGGCCCGCAACGCGGCGATGATGCGCCGGCGCTCATCGTCGTCCTCGCTATCATCGATCTTGCGGCTCGGCGGCGGCTCTCCGCGAAGCTCGGGCGTCAATTCATCGATGGTCAACACCTCGCCTTCGCCGATGACAAAGGCGTACTCCACGACGTTTCGAAGCTCCCTGACGTTGCCCGGCCACGAGTAGCGCAACATCGCCTCGTAGGCCTCCACATCGATGCCCTCGATGCGTCGGGCCATCCCCTCATCTTCGTTGAATTCGTCGAGAAAATGCCAGGTCAGCAACTCGACGTCGCCCTCGCGCCGCACCAGCGGCGGCAAAAAGATGGGAACGACCCGAATGCGGTACATCAGATCTTCTCGAAAACGCCCCTCCGCCACCTCCCGTCGAAGCGCCTTGTTGGTCGCCGCCACAAGCCGGACATTCACGCTTCTCGGATTGGTGCCCCCCACGGGAACAAATCGCTGTTCTTCGAGCACTCGAAGCAATCGGGCCTGAATATCAAAGGGGATCTCGGCAATTTCATCGAGAAAGATAATGCCCCCGTCGGCCAGTTCGAATAATCCCCGCCGGTCGTCGACGGCCCCCGTAAATGCGCCGCGGACGTGGCCGAATAACTCGGAGGCCAACAACTCGGAGGTAAAGGTCGCGCAGTTGACCGCCCGGTAGGGTCGATCACTTCGCTCGCTGAGTTCGTGGATCGCCCGGGCGACGAGTTCCTTACCGGTCCCCGTCTCGCCGCGGATCAACACACTGGTATCGGAGCGGGCCACGCGGCGCACGAGCTCAAAGAACTCCTCCATCTGCGGCGACGCGGTCACCATCCCGTGAAAGTCGGTGTACTCGCGCTCCGGCTTTCTGATGATCCGCTCTGACATTCGGGACTCCTGATGGAGACTCAATACACCACTACCGGTCGACGACGACCTTCGAGCCACCGGATTCGACGTCGACCCAGTCGCGAGGACGAATTTGAACGACTGGCTCCATGACGACTCGAGGCTCGGCAGCGGTAACTTCAAAATTCGAGATAAAGAATTCACTACTGCCGGGTTCGAGGGCCCCTGATAATTCGAGACGTCCCTGCGCTTGCCCCTGAACGCCGTCGTAGTTGTCGGGATCGTCGCTGTAGGCGACGCGCACCGAATTCTGCATATTGTCGGCAATCCCCTCATCGCCGCCGTTGGTGACACAGCCCACGACGCGGAACTCCGGCTCATCGGGCGACATGGTGGCCACAAATTGAGCATCACCGATCACGACACCAGACTCGGCATCTGCGCTCTCACGGTCTTCACAGGCCGACTCCACAGGGTGTTCAGGCCTGCTAAGCTCGAAGGGATCTGCTGAGTACTCCGGCTCCAGATCGTAGTCACCGTCCATCGGTGACACTTCGACGGAACTCAACTCGTATCCGTCGATATCCCGGTCATAGCCCTGGACCTGACTCGATACGAAGACACCGGACTCGCCGGACTCCAGCGGAGCAAATTGCAGCTCCACCGAACCACCGCCGGCCCCCTGTTGTTGAACTGTGCTGTAGCTGAGCATCAGGCGTTCGACCCTGTCGTCGCTGCGATTGTACAGACAGCCCACCCACCGAGGACCATCTCGGTCAAGCGGACCTCGAAAGGCCTCCACATCACTTATCGCGGCCAGTGACGAATCGGAGACCTGCCCCGATTCATCGCATTCGAGGTTCACCCCGGCCTCCGAAAGTTGTTGCCGGAGCCCATCGACGTCGCTCGATTCATCACCGGGGGTTGGCTCTTCTTCGGAAGCATCGTCCTGGGCGACCTGCTGGTCGTCACTGCCGTCTCGATCTGTCAACTCTCCGGCCTGCGACTCATCACATCCCACTGCGCACACAACGAGCAAGGCCGCCATCACAACAAATTTATTCATATTCCCTCCAATTCTGCGTTGTCATCGAATTGAGTAGTTTGAACAGTCTGTAGCATATCGCGAGCGGAAGCTCGAAAAGCCCCTCTCTTCGCCAGTGTAAATACCGCAGTTCAGCCCGATTATTCACAACTTAGAAGCTGTCAAAAAGTCTCCTGTCGCAATGCGTCGGAACCAATGCCAGCTACCGCGATCACCTACAAACCGGACTCAGCAGTCATCGTCTGACGGCGTCAGCGGATAGATCTCGCGAACTTCGTTGAGCAATTCCTTAAATGGAATCTCCAAATCTTTGAGAAGCCCCGTCGACAGGCTGTAGACCCAGCCGTGGACTGTGGGAAACCCGCGCTTGAGATAATTGCGCTGGATCACCGCGGTCTTGATGACGTTGATGCACTGTTCACGGACATTGAGTTCGACGAGCCGGCGCTGGCGCTGTTCTCCGTCCTCGATGGCGTCCAACTCCTCTTTATGAAGCCGATACACATCTCGAATATCGCGGAGCCAGCCGTTGAGGATTCCCATATCCTTCGGCTGCATCGCCGCCTTGATCCCTCCACAGCCGTAGTGGCCACAGATGACGACGTGGTCGACCTCCAGGTGGTCGACGGCGTAGTGAATCGTCGACAGCGCATTGAGATCGGTATTCTCGACGATATTGGCGATATTTCGATGAACAAAGACCTCGCCGGGCTTCACCCCCATGATCGAACTGGCCGGAACCCGACTGTCGGAACAGCCTATAAATAAGAAATTCGGGTGCTGCTCCTCGGCGAGTTTCTCGAAAAAATCGGGGTCTTCTGCGGTCTGCTCCTCGACCCACTGCCGATTTCTCTTGAATACTTCATCGTACATTTCACTCATCGTCGTTCTCGCCTCAATACCGTTGTATTTGTGGTGCGTACTGGAGTTGTCGCCGCTCAATATTCGCGGATTACCTGGACGACGACGTCGAGCTTCACATCCTCGATTTCGATGACAAAACTCTCGCCGGAGACGACGCTTCGGTCGACATCGATCGACGTCGATACATCGCCGCCGACCGTCGACTCGATGCCTCCTGTAAGACGGACGTCGTCGCCGTCGATGGCGGGCACCAATTCGACGTTCAACTGCTGCTCGTCCTGGTCGTCGCCACCGGCCTCCGTGACGGAGTTCAGCTCCACCGGCCGGCCGGTCACCGTCTGAATCACCGGTTCCGTGATCACCTCATCTCCCGACGACAGCGACATATCAATCTGGACCACCTCGTGATCATGCGCCGAAGCGAGCATCGGAGCCAGAAGAAGTACAGCGACTACGACGATGCACGTCGATCCGAACAACTCAGTCAAGCGGTTCATATCCGCACCTCAATCAGTTATCAAAAATCAGGAATCCGGTCTCCTATCGTCGACACTCGCGCGCAGATTGCAAGGGCATCATCTCCCACAGGACGCCGACCGTCGGCGCCGCCATTGGATATTCCGCCCAAAAATCGCTACGGTCGTCACTACGCCTGACATACCCCGCGACGCCAATTCGACGCGCTGGAGCCTCCGATGATCGCGCTGCTACGCCGCCATTTCACGTTCGTCTTGCTTTCGCTCACAATACCGATCACCGCCATCAGCTGTGCCGGTGGAGACCTCGGCGAATCGGCGACCAATGGCGATGAACAACACAATCAAAACCAGGCGACCAACAGCGACACACCGACGCCGTGCCACGACAATACCGACTGCGACGGCGACGACATCTGTGTGGTCGACGACTCCGACCAGGGCATCTGCGAGAGCCCGGACGACGATGTCGGCGACGGCGATAGTTGCGACGACGACACCCAGTGCGAAAGTGGCTCCTGCGTCGATGAGGTCTGTGTCTCGGAGTGCGGTGATGACACCGACTGCCTCGAGATGTGGAGTTGCGACGCCGACGGCATCTGCCAGCCCCCCACCTGTGCCAGCGACGGCGACTGCCCGACTCAGCAATTCTGTTCGATCAGCGCCGATGGCGACGCACTCCAGGCCACCTGCTTGCCCGACAATGACGGCGGCGACGCCGGCCACAACTGCGACGACCACGGCGATTGCCGAAGCCGCTACTGCGTCGACGGCCGCTGCTCCGCGCCCTGCGACGACGGCGAATTCTGCGGTACCAACCAGATCTGTGAGGAGACCCTGGTGTCCCTCGACGACGCCCAGGAACCGATGCCGATATGCATTCCCATGCAGGTCGAGTTGTGCACCGCTCCCATCGACTGCGACCACAGCGAGATGACATGCAACTCTCCGACCTACGATGCCGACGGCGACATCGACGGCGCCTCCTGTGGATTCACCAATTCCGGCGGCGCCGACGTCGGCCAAGACTGCTCCTCGTCATCGGACTGCGAAAGCAACTTTTGCCGACCCACCGAAGACGGCACCACCGGCGAATGCTCCGTATTTTGCGAGGAATCCGAACGCGACTGCGCCGCCGATCAGGACTGTGCGCGCATGACCGACGACATCGGTATATGTACTGGACGTTGTGATACCGATGCCGACTGCCAGGGTGGAAATATCTGTACCCTCGGCTCCGACCCCGACGGCGAATTGATCACCTACTGCGAACAGCCCGTCGGCGATGGTGCGATCGGAGACGAGTGCTCATCGGACGGCGATTGTCAGTCGTCGATCTGCCTGTCGAATGTCGTGACCTACGACGCCGAATGCATCGGCGACGAGCAGTGTCCCGATGGCGCCGAATGCGGCTGTCCCTCCACCGATCCGGGCTGCGACCCACACATCTGTTACATCGAGACCACGCAGTGCAGCCGCCTCTGCGATCCGGAAAACGCCGACGCCGACTGCAACGGCGGCGACCACGACATGACGCGCTGTTCCGACGATGTCACCGTCACCACCGACGCCGGAACTCATACCGCCGCCATGTGCGCACTCGAAACCTGAGGCCGCAGCGCTGTAGCGACAATCCAGATTCATCTCGCACACACCATATCTCGACGCCCGGTTCCTCCGCGACGGGCTTCTCCACCAATGCCCACTGAACCCCGGCGACCTACACCGATCCACGCCCCCCCCCCACGCCCCTCCCCGGAGCACCGGCGACCGCGCCGGCGGCGCTCCTCTGGTGCGCCGATTTTCCAGCCTCCACGCCCCACGAAATCTCGCATTCCCCCGTCATCACTGC
>CAYUPT010000185.1:0-7282 GCA_964446725.1 uncultured Bradymonadales bacterium
TCGGGCCATCGGTACCGGCGGCCTGTATTTCAGCCTCGCCTACGACAACGTCCCGGAGCCCGAATACTTCAGCGGTGTTTCCGGTTTATGGAGACCGGACCTGAGCGGAACTCGAGGCCTGCAGGCAGACGCTCAGTCACAGCGAGCTGAGGCACTCCAACAAGAAGCAGACAGCCTCGAGCGCCAGGCCCAACGCAGACTCGATGCCTTGACCCGACGGGCCGAACAACTCGACGATCGACGCGCCGCATTGGAGCGGCAGCGAGATCACACACAGCAGCGCGCAGCGGCCGCCACTGCACGCTGGGAGCAGGGCGTCGAGCAGTGGACAGAGGTCGTCGACGCCCGTGAACGCCTCGAGGAAGTGCGGCTCGACGAAATCGACCTGTATGCCGAAGAGGCACAGGTCATCATCGAATGGACGCAACTGACCGGCGAGACCGAGCGATTGTCCGGCTGGCTCAATAATGACGACGGGGACTCATGAATTCGGTAATCCGCTGTACAATGCCGCTTCTGCTCACCCTCGTTACTGCCGCAGCCATCCCGGGTTGTTCCGACGGTGATGATGAACCCGAGACTCCGACCTCCGAGGCCGCGGATGCACCTCGCGTCGAGGTGGTGACCGTCGAAACCGAACCACTCGAAGAGTTGCGCCAGTGGTCCGGCACGCTTCGCCCGCTCGAACACTATCAACTTCGAGCCCCGCATCGCGGCACCATGGAGTCGATGCAGATCGCCACAGGAGACAGCGTCGAGGCCGGTGATTTAATCGCGCGGCTATCCCGGCCCGAACTGTCGGCACGGCGCGAGGTCCTCGAAGAGAGGCACACGTACCTGGACGAAGAATTCCAGCGCTGGCAACAACTGGCCGACGCCGGGGCCGCCGGTCCCGGCGAACTCAACGACGCCCGGCTTCGACTTCTGGAGGTCGAACAACAACTCGCAGAGGCCGACGCCGAACTATCGCAATCCGCCGTACAGGCCCCGGTATCCGGCGTCATCAGTGACGTCTTCGCCGCTCCCCGTACCCAGGTCACCGAGGGTCAGGCCATCGTCGACATCGACGCCACCGATGCCATGGGCGTCGAGTTGTCCGTTCCGTCTCGTGAAGCTTCGTTTCTCGAACAGACCGACCGGCTGACCATCGCCGACGACCGGGACCGTCGATTCGAGGTCGAACGCATCACCTACGGCGACAGCGAGCATCGAAATTTCGTCAACGCCACGCTCCATCTCGACGGTGTCGACGACACACGCCGCCGACACGTCGATATCGCCTACGAGGCGACTGACGAAGTACTACTGGTACCCTGGACAGCCGTCGTCAGCGAAGACGACCGCCACCGGGTCTCCGTCGTCACCGGCGACCCGCCGCGCATCGAGGAACGCTCCATCGAGTTGGGGCGCGCCCACTCCGCCGGCATCGAAGTTTTGTCGGGGCTCGATGAGGGCGAGCGCATCATGCGCTACGAGCCCCGTTCTCAACGCGATGGAAGCCGCATCGAACCGACGGAGTTCGACCGATGATCCGCGTCTCCTCGCTGTTGATGACCCTACTGGACGCCCTGAGTCGACGGCGCACGGCGGTGGCGGCCCTCAGCGCAGCCACCGTCGTGTTGGCGGCCATCGCCGTCACCCAGATGCCCCTCCAGCTATTGCCCGAAATTCGCTACCCGCAGGTTCGCGTCATCGGCGATCTGCCGGGACAGACCTCGCGCGTCATCGAAGAGAGTATCAACGAACCGATGGAGGCCGCCCTCGCCGGCACGCCGGGCATGGTTCAGATGGAGAGCCGCGCCGGTGACGGACGGGCCTACGTCGACCTCTTCTTTGAACCCGACTACGATCTGGACCGGGCCGTGCGCGACGTCACCCAATCCGCCCAGCGCGCCCAGGATCAGATCCCCGACGAGTTTCCGGAACCTCGCATCTTCCCGGTCTCGACGACCGAGGAACCGGTCCTCCAATTTGCCTTCGGCTCGCAGAGCCGCTCGGCCCCCGAGATCCGCCGTCAGCTGCGCGCGAACCTGCTTCCACAACTGCGGGCCACGGCGGGTGTCGACGCCGTCTATATGGGACGCGAAGAGATCTCGGAGCTGGTTGTCGACATCGATCCCGCAGCCCAGACATCGCAGGGCGTGGGCCTCGATACCATCGAAGAAGCCCTGTTACAGGCCACCGACCCGCCGCCGTCGAGCGCGATGCGCACCGCCCATTTCGACGGCATTGGCGTGCTCGGAACCGACGGATGGGCCGCCCCACAGCTGACGGAGCGACCGCTATTTTTTGGCGACGAGCAGACGATTGCCCTGGGCTCGATTGCCGCCGTTCATCGCGCGCCCTCCCAGGAGAGCTTACGGACCCGCCTCGATGGCCAATCAGCGGTATTGTTGACGGTCTATCGCTCCCCCCAGGCCGACGCCCTCGAGATGGCCGACGAGGCCAACCGCCTCGTCGAGACCGTCGATGACTCGGAGGCATTCGCCGATATTGACGCCACCGTATTGTACGACGATTCGGTGGTCACGCGCACCGCGGTGCGAAGTGTCGTCGTTGCCGCCGTCGGCGGGGCGTTATTGGCGATGCTGCTACTATTTTTCGTCCTGCGAAACCGGCGATATGTTCCGCTGGTCGCGGCACTGGTTGGCGTCAGTCTGTCGGCGGCCATCGTCGTATTGTATGCCATGGGACAGAGCCTCAATTTGCTGACCCTGGCCGGACTGTTGCTGTCGGTGGGCCTGGGGCTGGACTACGCGATCATTTACTTCGACCGTCTCGACCGACTGGCCGGACGGGATTCCGACACCGACCGGCCCCATCTCAAGGCGATGGTCGATGTCGCCGGCCCACTGCTGGGAGCTCTGTTGACGACCTGGGCTGCCATTTTGCCCTTCCTACTCGTCGAGGGCCTGGTGGCGTTGTTATTTCAGCCATTGATCTGGACGGTCGTCATTTGCGCAGGGTTTTCTTTCGTATTTGCCGTCGTCTTACTCCCGACCTTCGCCCGCAGTGCGCCGTCAGAAGACGGCGACATCGCGCCCCGAAGCCGCCCGTCGTGGTGGGCTCACCTGCAGCGGCCGGTCGCCGCATGGGGGATCGTCGGACTTCTGGCCATCACTCTGGTGTGGGGAGGCCAAAAACTGCCGTTTGAGGTGCTGCCGGTCGTCGACGACGGGTTCGTCGATATTCGCATCACTCACCCCGCCGGCATTCCCACCGACGACCTCGACCGCTTGACCCGCCAGGTCGAATCCGAACTCCAGTCGCTGGAGGGCACGGACGCCCTTTTTACGACCGTCGGCGGCTACTTCCGGGAAGGCCAGCCATCGTTTCGACCGGGAACGTCCAATTTCATGATCCGCATCGACACCGACGGCGGCGACCGCCCCTCCGAAGCGTGGGCGGAGGACGCCCGCCGGGCCATCGACGAACTGGGCGTTCCGGAATTGAGTACCAGCGTCACCCTACCGCGGATTCGGGGCGTCCAAACCCGTCTTTCCGATGCCGATCTCATCGCCGTACTGACCCGCGAAGACGGCGATATACTGGGCCTGTCACAGGTCGAAAACCGGGTCATCGATCGGCTCGAAGACGTCGACGGCCTTCAGGATGTGGAACGGATCCGAGGCGGCGTCAGTCCGCGATGGATCGGCCACCCGGACTACCGGGCGATGGCCGATCACGGCGTCGAACCCGACGTGTTGGAGCGCGTCGTCGACTACGCGCTGGACGGACGCGTATTGCGCCAGCGCATGGAAGGTGGGGAACCGCTGGCGTTGCGCGTCCGCTACGACCGCCGCCGGGCCGGCGGACCACAACACCTCGCGCATCTGCGCCTGCTGTCCAATCACACCAGTGATGTCCACCTGGGCGATGTCGTCGACTTCGACCTCATTGAAGAACCGACCCATATCGAGCGGCGCGAAGGCCAGCGCGTCGTCCGGGTTGCCGCCCAGTTCGACCCCGCCGGCCCGGCCCCCGGTGAGATCGCCGAAGAGGTGGAAAAGACACTGCTGGACACCGACCTGTCGGAGGGCACGAGCTGGTGGCTGGAGGGCGAAGTCGAGGCCCTCGAAGAGACGAGTCGAACATTCGCCATGGCCCTGGCATTGGCACTGATGATGGTCCTGACACTGCTGATCATCCAGTACGGCTCGTTTTCCTTTGCGGCCTGCGGTCTCATCGCAATTCCACTGAGCGCAACGGGGACCATTGCCCTGCTCGCCATATTCAGTCGACCACTGGACGCGATGGTACTGGCCGGCCTGCTGATCGCCGTCGGAATTGTGGCCAACAACGTCATCCTGGTCCTCTCGGAGGCCAAGAATCGCGCCAATGAGGGAACGGACTTGAGCGAGGCTTTGAGCATCGCCGCCTACCTTCGATTGCGCCCCATTGTCTTGACCGTCGTCAGCACCGTCGTGGGTATGAGTCCATTATTATTCGGCGGCGCTGAAGTCTTCGGCTTGCTCCAACCCCTGGCCATTGCACTGACGGGAGCACTCATCGTCTCCGTACCCATCACCTGCGTGTTGCTACCGTCGATGACGAGCTCCATGACATCCGTCGCCCGGCGTCTGTCAGCACGATTCAGTGGCGGCGAGACCGGTGACGATCAGCCCCCAAGTTAATTCCACACCCAGCAAGGCAGGCGCGGAGCAAATTGCGTTTCGTCACTGCGATCGACATACTGGCCGACGCGAACTTGACGGTCCTACCTCTACTTTTGCCCGGGATGTCTCGGCGATGCGACTCACCACCCGAATCACGACTCCGTTATTGCTGTTGTTTCTGGCATTGTCGGCCTGCGGCGAGCCCGCCGAACTCGACAACCAGTCCAATCAAGACGAGCAGCCAAACCAGCAACACGACGACGACAACGACAACAGCAATGACAATCAGGCCAATGACGACAACTACGACCTGCCCGACGTCCGCGACCACATGGGTCCCATCGGTGAGGACGGATGGGAGGTGGAACCGATGTTCCCCGACGATTACGACGTCGAGGGCGACCACCCGCTGCTATTTTTGTTGCACGGCTACGGAAGTGACGCCCAGGAGACCATCGACGGATTCGACGCCGGCGAAGAGGCCAATGAATACAATGCGATCCGGCTGGCGCCCGAGGGCCACCGCGAGGACTCGCAGGGCATGCTATTTTGGAACGCCATCGAGACCTGCTGTGACTTCGAGGAGTCCGGCGTCGACGATGTCGCCTATCTGACAAACCTGATCGACGAGGCCATCCACAACTACGCCGTCGACCCCGATCGCATCTACTTTCTCGGGATCTCCAACGGGGCGATGATGTCTCATCGCATGGCCTGCGAGCGGGGCGACCTCATCAACAGCATCGTCAGCTTTAACGGCACGTCGACGCGAGACGCTATCGATTGCCTGCCCGAAGACCCGGTCAATATCTATCACGTCCACGGCACCGACGATGATACCGTCGCTTACGACGGCAATACGGCGTTTGCCGGTGCCCGGGAAGTCGTCGACCGCTGGGCGCGGTGGAACGACTGCGACGACGAACCCATCGAGGGTCCGTCGGTCAATGTCACGGGCGCCGTCGCCGGTGACGAAACCGACATCGAGCGCTGGGAGGGCTGTACCGACGGCGGCGACGTCGAATTGTGGACCATGAACGGCGCCGGCCATGTCCCGCTTCCGTTGGCCGACTTCCCGCAACTTCTGTTTGAGACGATTATGTAGCGGCCACCGGCGGCACTTCGGTTTTGCACCGAAGATGCCGCCGACCATAGCGACCGGTGGTTAAGGAGTGAACTCCAGTTCCGCAAACCCGGCCGTCCAGTTGCCATCGCCCGAAGAACTCTCGACACCGAGGCGGATGGTGGTGACGTCATCTCGATTGGAGACGTCGTAGGTGCGCTGAGTCCAGCCATGGACACTTCCGTCGTCGTAGACGTTGTCGGAGCCGATATCGATCTGGAGATTGCGAGCGTTGTGATTGTCCTTGCGGGTGTAGACACTCATCTCGTTGAACTGACTCAGATCCACATCGACTTCGTAGTAGTAGGGCGTGCCTCCGGAGTTTCCATCGACTCCGTTGAAGCGAAGTCCCGTGGTATTCGAGGGCGTGTCGGTGCTCCACTCCATCTCCAGCAATCCACTCCACAACTCGTAGGGCGTCGGCGAGCCCAGCTCCCAGTCGGACTCCGTCAAAAAGCGGAGCTCGTCGCTGGTGGTAAACTCGACATTGTCGCCGAATGACGTACCGGCATTGGTCGTGGCATAGGCCCGGGCGTGGTACGTCGTATCCAGGTCCAAGCCGTCGACGTCGTACTCAAATTGCTGGGAACTGGTCGTCGTGCCCAGGTCATTGCAATCGGCCGTCGACGGCTCCGGATCGGGCGTAGAAGCAATGCAGACACCGTAGGCCGTCGTCTCCGGCAGTCCCGGATCGACGAGGTCGGCGTTGAGTGTCGCCGCATTGTATCGAATATCATCGGGGTTGAGGGTATCGACGACGGCCTGTGTAGCGCGGAAACCGGAGTCGGAATCGGAGTATTCGACATCGGCGCCGTCGGCACTCACGGAAGCCCGGTAGTACCGAATCGAACCGTCGGCGGGGGCGCCATCGTCGTCGTACGGCGAGCTATTGCCACCGGCAATATCGCTGTAATCGGCGTCGCTGTCGCCGTCGGAGCGCTGCCACTGCAACTCGAGATCGCCCGGGCTTCGGAAGCCTGTGGCCTCGTCGGAGTGGGCGCCGGTGCCGGTGGCGTTGAGAGCCCGCACTTCGTAGTTGCGCTCGTCGCCGTCAGCGGTGTCCGCTCCGCTGTGTTCGAGTTCCACTCGATCTCCAAACCATCCGTCGGTGGCCGTGACCGAGCCCGGTTCGACGGTCGGCGCCGGTGCATCAAAATCGTCGTGCGCCGTCGCCATTCCCACATCCATCCAGGTCCCGTCGATATTCACCTCGTACCCCGACACCGGGTAGCCGGCGCGGTAACCGGTATCCGGCGATGATTCGCCACTCGACGCATTGGCAGTCACCGCGATCGCCGAGTATTCGTGGGAACTTCCGGAGGAGACGCTGGGTTCTGTCCAGGTGATTTCGACGCGATCCGAGTGGTCGCCATCGGTGGCCGACGCCTGGGGCGCATCGGGAACACTGCCCTCGGCGGCCTCCGTATCCTGGTAGGAGTCGCCATCGATAGTCGCGATATAATCGCCATCGCGATACAGGTCGAGTTCGTAGTCTCCGATGCCGCGATACCCGCTGGTTTCGCCGGAGTCCTCTCCGGTTCCG
>CAYUPT010000186.1:0-7281 GCA_964446725.1 uncultured Bradymonadales bacterium
CGCGCCTCGTCGTACTCCCCAAGGCGCATCGCCATATCGGCCATCAATGACTGGGCCTCCGGCACAAATCGCGGGTCCGGATCGGAGATCATCAAAATATCCAGATTGCGCAGTGCCGCCCGATAATTGCCCTGGGCGACCAGGGCCCAGGTCAACTCATAGAGTCCCCGCGTAAAATGAGGACTGGTCCGTGAGACCTGAAGATAGTGGTCGATGGCCCGGTCGAATTCTCCGCGTTCATACGCCAGGCGTCCCCGGGCGAGATGGGCCAATTCAATGATTTCGGCGGCTTCGTCGTCCGGCGCCACGCGACCGGTCAGCTCCTCGAAGACCTCGTCGGCTTCCCGGATCTCGCCGGACGCCGCAAGAGTGACGCCCTCGAAGTAGCGGGCCGTAAATTCGTATTCACTGTCGCGGGCCGCCCGCTGAAACCAGGGCTGCGCAGAGCGGGTTCGGCCCTCTTCGTACAGCGTTTTGCCGCGGGTGTAGTGCAGGGCGGGACTGACTTCCTCGAGGTCATCGAGCAACTCGTACAGATCATCGACGCCGTCGTAGTCGTCGATCCGAGAGGCGATTTCGAGCAACTTGACGATCGCCGGCTGATAAAAGGCCCCCGGTCCCAGCTCGACGACCTGGCGAAAATACTCGCGACCGGCCCGAAAATTGCGCTCCTCGAGCAGACTGTCGCCGAGCAGATACAGCGCCTCGCGATAACTGTCGAATTGGCGCACGTCCTCGGAGTCGACGACGGCCACAAATAGGATGCTCGCCCGGCGATAATCGCCGAGTAGATAGGCGACTTTCGCCTCATTGAACCGCGATTCCAGCCGGTATCGATCCTCGAGGACCGCCGGCACCAGATAGGAGTCCTTAAGATTTTCGACCTGCTCGGAGAGATTGTCGACGACCTGCGCCGGCGTCTCGTCGCCCTCCAGGGGGCTGGCGGCGCTGTCGTGGGCCGCCATGGTCACCGACGCCACACACAGTGCTGCCACGGCGACTGCGATCCAATTGTTGAACAGGGGATGATTCATCCCGTCGACCTGCAAGTTGAGTTACGTCTTCGCCGCCGGAGGCGCCGGCTTAAACCGCCGCCTTGTCCGACCGCTTCTATGCCGGCAAATTCGATGCACCGGCTCAATCGGCGGGCAATTCTTCGCCGTCGAGTTCGGGATCATCAAAGACCTCGTCTTCGATATCGTCGGCCGTCAATTCCACCATACTGATCTCACAGACTCCGTCCGGCCGATCTTCATGGGCCGTAAACACATTGCCGCTGCGGTAGGACTGGACGGTCATCATCGTCGTCCGTCCCTCCTCGGCGGTAAATTGACACGAAAAGCGCAGATCGAATTGGTAGCCCTCGGCATACGAGAAGACGCCGTAGCCGCTTCCGCGAAGGCCCAGCGTCACCGACACCGTATGGGTGCCGGGGGCGACGGGCCCGCTAAAGACCTCGACTCCGTCGCGATAATTATCCTCCGGGTCGGTTTCGCTGTAGACCTGACTGCCGTCGACGCTAAAGATCGCGCGGTCGACATTGTAGCTCGCCCCGAGATCATTGACGAAGGTGATCACCGCTCGACTGCCCGCCAGATTTTCGGCCAGTACCGTCTCGCGAAGCAGCGCGATGCGGCTCTTGGAGCGAAAGACCCGCTCCTGCAAATCATCGATCTGGGTCTCCAGCTCGCGGACCCGCAGATCGTAGACCTCCTCCGGGTCTTCGCCGTCGGGGATATCAACGCCCTCGATCTCACCGGTCTCCATCTGGGGGGCCAGCGACTCCTCGGTCCCCGGATAATCACTGGTCAATTCCCGTCCTCCGGGCCCGATGACCGGTTCGTCGTCGCCCTCATCGGCGTCGTCGACCAATTCGTCGGCCCCGTCGGCCCCGTCGGCGACGTCGTCTTCGTCGACAGGATCCGCATCTTCGTCGACAGGATCTGCATCCCCGTCGGCGATGTCATCGCGCTCGTCGCCATCGGCGGATCCGTCGGCGACATCTTCGTCGCCGTCCTCCCCCTCCGATTGATCGGCGTCGTCGGCCTCGACCTGTTGTTCGGCGCCGTCTTGTTGTGCGGTGTCGTCCTGGGCGATTACCGTTGCCGGAAGCGCCCAAAGCGCACCGATCAACATCAGGCTCAACCACCGGGTCCAGAGTCTGCGTCGCATATACTTCTTCCTCGTCGTCGATTGTCGACGCCTATCCCTTGAAAAACCCCACATTGAACGCGGGAATATTCTTGCGTCGCAATCGAAAAGCGTACTCCACCTACCGGGCGATCTCAAGTTTCCACTGCCGTGGGCATTGCTTCTACAGCACAACAGAGCCAATGTCGATGAGCTCCCGACAGTCGCCATTGCCCATTCGGGCCTCATCGACCGGCCACTGCACTGCCCCTCGGTCTTCGGTCACCGCCCCGGCGGAGTCATCACTCCAACACGGGGCCTGTAGACTTTCGACACTATCGGATGGAAAATCAAGACCGTTGCCCCTATCGTCGCCTCGCTCCGACGCCGGACCGTCGGCGCCAGGGAGCGAGATACCGATATTTGATGCCGCTGATGAACCCGACCTTGCCGAGGACGAACTGCGCTATGGACAATCGCGACTACGCCCGAGTGCTCGAAGAAATCGCCTCCCTGATGCAGATCAAAGGCGCCAATCAATTTCGGGTCCGGGCCTTCGAAAACGCAGCCCGCACCATCGAGTCCACCGCGGAGTCCATCGAAGCCCGCATCGACAGCGGCGACGTCACCGAACTCAAGGGCATCGGCGACGGCATCGCCAGCCAGCTGCGCCAGATCCGACAGCGCGGCACCTGCGACGACCATCAGCGCCTGATCGACGAACTCGACGAGGGCCTGCTCGATCTACTCGACATCCAGGGCCTGGGTCCCAAGCGCATCCAGAAGATCTATGAGCAACTGGGGATCACCGGCCTCGACGAATTGCGTAAGGCCGCCGAAGACGGACGCATCGCCTCTCTGTCGGGATTCGGGGCCAAGACCCAGCAGACGATTATCGACGAAATCGAGCGACTGGCCGACCGCGCCGGACGCATCCCCCTTCCGCGGGCCGACGCGATTGCCCGGTCGATCCGCGACCAGCTCGTCGACATCGACGGCGTCGACACCATCGAGGTCGCCGGCTCGTTGCGCCGCCAGCAAGAGACCATCGGCGACGTCGATCTTCTCGTCGCCACCGACGACCCGGAGCCGATCCACCGCCGCCTCGCCGAATTGGTGGAAGTCGCCGACGTCCTGGTCACCGGCGAAACCAAGACGTCGGTGCGACTTCATAACGGCGTCCAGGTCGATGTGCGCACCGTCGAACCCGGGGTATTCGGAAGCGCCCTGCACTATTTTACGGGCAGCAAAGAGCACCACGTCGAGTTGCGTACCCGGGCCAAGCAGCGCGGTCTGAAGATCAACGAATACGGCGTCTTCCAGATCGACGCCGACTCGCCGATCGCCTCCCGCAGCGAACAACAGCTATACGAGGCTCTGGATCTGGACTTCATCCCCCCGGAATTGCGCCAGGGCCGCGACGAGATCGCCGCCGCCGAACACGGCGAGCTTCCAACACTGGTCGACGCCGACCAGTTGCGCGGCGACCTCCACATGCACACCACCGAAACCGACGGCCGAGCCTCCATCGAGGAGATGGCCCGGGCCGGTGCGTCACGGGGCTATGAGTACATCGCCATTACCGATCACTCGCGCGCCGTGCGCGTAGCCGACGGAATGACGGCCGACCGCTTTGCCGACCAGATCGACGAAGTTCGACGCGTCGACGACCGCGTCGACGACATTCGCATACTCTCGGGCATCGAAGTCGACATCCTCGACGACGGCACCCTCGATATGGATCACGAGCTGTTGGCCCGCTGTGACTGGGTCGTCGCCAGCATCCACAGCCAGTTCAACCAGGACTCCGATGTCATGACCCGGCGCATCCTCGACGCCATCGACACCGGCCTCATCAGCTGTCTGGGTCATCCCACCGGTCGCATCCTGGGCGGACGCGACGGCTACAGCTACGATTTTGACGCCGTCGTCGACGCCGCCGCCGACGCCGATGTGGCCCTCGAGCTCAACGGCAGCAGCGGTCGGCTCGACCTCAACGCCGCACTCGCCCGCCGGGCCCACCAACGGGGAGCGGCGCTGGTCATCGGTTCCGACGCCCACTCCACAAACGGGCTCGACGCCATCCGTTTTGGCGTCGGTCAGGCCCGGCGCGCCGGGCTGGAAGCGCCGTCGATTGGCAACTGCCAAAGCGCCGACGAGCTGTTGGCTTCGGTGGGCAAACGAGGCCAGTAAGCAACTTGTTACTTGCGATTTTTTAATCGGTGTCAACATTTGCCGCCGATTGATAGCCGGCGCCGCCGGTGGTCGTGGATCATTTTCGTCGACGCCTCGCTTGGCGGCGCACAACTTCATGCCTCATCGAATACAGGAGTGTACCACCATGGCTGATGTTACCTTTCAGGGCGAACCGATGACACTTGTAGGCGCGCTTCCCGACGTCGGCGACGACGCGCCGGCCTTCCAGCTCAGTGCCAGTCCCGTCGACGCCATCACCTTTGACACCGCCCCCGATCGACCGCTGTTATTGACCACCGCCCCCTCGGTCGACACCCCGGTGTGCGCCTCTCAGCTTCGAACCTTCGACAGCCGCATCGGCGACGGCGACTTCGATCTGTGGTTCGTCACCCGCGATACCCCCTTTGCCCTCGACCGCTTCTGCGGCGAACACGATATCTCCACGGCCCGCGCCCTCAGCGACTTCAAACACCGCTCGCTGGGCGAGTCCTTTGGTCTCGAGATCCGCGAGATGGGTCTGCTGGCTCGCTCGGTCTTTGTCATCGACACCGACGGCACCATCGCCTATCGCGAACTGGTCACCGAGATCGCCGACGAACCGGATTACGACGCCGCCTTAGAGGCGGTCTCCAACCTCTCGAAGTAAGCCCATCGGCGACAGCGGATGCGGCGCCGTTTGACACCTGGTTGTCCCTGAAATAACTCTACTTTCAGGACTCCACCGCGCCGTATCCGCGCCGTTGTCTGGTGTTGTGCACCGGCGGTGGTCGTCACCGAGACGATGAATCTCATCTTTTGATCTTTCGGACGCCATGACCGACACCACCGCCGGCACCGATCGCGCCGCCCCCGACTCTCTGGTCGCCCTGGTCCCCGTCAACTGGGAGACCTCCCAGGTCGACATTCTGGCCAATACCCACCCCGAGGTGTGGGGCGAGGATCTGCGTCGCAACGGCGACTCCGATGCCCCCGTCGCCCGCTTTGAGGTCGGCGACGCCACCGCCCCCGTCGACCTTCAAATCGACGATCCCCTTCCCGATCTGCCCGATCTGAAGGGCACCGCCAAAAAGCCCTTCTCGACCTCCGAGGCCACCCGCCTTGAGGACCACTCGGCGGTGTGGCGACTGACCATGCGCCATATCTCCGATGACCCCATCGACCGATCCCACGCCTTTGCCCGAATGGTCACCACCGCCGTCCACGCCGGCGCCCCCGGGGTCTTTTTTCCCTTCTGTCTGCAACTGCACTCTCCGAGCCTCGTCGAACATCTGGCCGTCGACTTCAGCAAGCCGCCGTCGCTGATCAACCTGTACGTCAATGCCTGGAATAACGACGACTGGATGATCACCCGTGGGCTCACCGTCTTTGGCCTCCCCGAACTGGAGACTCCCATCGATTCCGGGCTCAACGACGCCTACTTCCGACTGATGGACGTCGCCGCCGGGATGCTCGTCCAGCGCGATCCCTACCCCGCCGGCGCCCGCATCGAGATCGGCCCCCGGCTATTTCGCATCGAACGCGGCCCGGCCGGACCCGACGACTCCATGGTACCGGTCTGCGGCGCCTTTGGTCGGATGACGATTCGCACCCCAGATTGACACCCGCGCGCCTCCGGCGTATCCTGCTTGCGGACGTGTCATAATCAATTTCTGTGAGGCCAGCGATCCCACGGGGTCGCCACACATTTTCTCTCGCCGGGGTCTGCAATGTATCAATGCCATACGACCTGTCGATGGCTTTTCATTTCGTTGCTCGCCTTCAGCCTGATGATGTCGGGGTGTGGCGATGGCGAAAACCGAGAAACCGTCTACATGCACGTCTTCAACGGCTATGTCGGCACCGATTCCATCTCCGTGTACGGGCCCGCCGGTCCAGTGGTCACCAACCTTCCCTTCGGACGCCGAACCGCCGAACCGGTCGCCGTCGATCGCAATCTTGGAATGGAGTTCGAAGTCGTCATCGAGGGCGCTCCCCAGCCCTTCGATATCCAGCCCAACCTCTTTTCGCTGTATCCGCAGGAGACGGCGACGCTCGTCGTCTCCCAGCGCGAACAGCAAAATGTGACGACCAAGGTCCTTCGCCATCAGCAGTCGATTGCCGACGCCTGTCGCCTGGTCATCGACAACTCCCTGTCGTTGCTCTCTCAGGGACTGGGCAATTACGACTTCATTCTCGGATGGGAGATGAGCGGCAACCTGACGACCGCCGGATTTGACGAGGAATTCGAAGAACAGACCCTCGACGACGAAGACCACCGCCCCGATTTGTACAACCGCATCCGAAACCATCCCTACTTCGGAGTCGCCACCGGTGACGACTCCGAACACGGCCAGGGTTGGGTGTGGCTCGGTCCCGAAGGTGCCGCCGACTTTCCGCGTATCGACTTCGACGGCGGTTCCGTTCTCGCACCGCGTCCCTCCCTGGAATACGTCCAGTGCATCGAGGAGCAGGAGCAGGCCGAGGAGATGATTGAAAACGCCGACGGCGATGTCGATCCGTCGGTCATGGAAGCGGCCACCGTCGACTGTACAGCCCTCCAGACCTACACGGTCAGCACCTACGAACCGGGCCAGGAAGATATTCTGCAGAGCATCCACTACAGCCCGGCCGCCGTCGGCAACCAGGGCGACGACTGCAGCGCCGAACACCGCATCTTCAACGACTTCAGTACGATCTTTGAGGGCGAACACGGCGACGGACAGCGCATCGACCACACCACCGACTTTACCACCGCCGATCACTACTTCATGGTGCTGTACGGTCGCGCCGTCAATCCGCTGCTCGAGACCTGGCGCGCCAGCGATCACTTCACCGAACTTCCCGAATATCCCGGCGAATAATTCGGACTAAGAAGCGGTCAAAAAAAGCGGACCGAGCACCCCAAGAGTATTCGGTCGCTGCGCTCCCAGCGCTCGGCGAGATGATTTGTTTGGCCTCAAAGCGATCAAAAGTAGC
>CAYUPT010000187.1:0-7231 GCA_964446725.1 uncultured Bradymonadales bacterium
ACGAACATCGCCCCGATGACGGCGGCGACGATCGTCGAGATCTCGAGGACCATGGCCAATTTCATATTGACCATCCCCTCTTTGAGATAGGTCTCGCTGCCCTTCAGTGAGGTCAGCACCACGCAGATGGCGCCGGCGGCAATCGCCGCCCGCACATCGATGCCCAGGGCCACGACCAAAATGGGGACCACGAAGGTGCCGCCTCCCATGCCGACCATGGTGCCCAGGCCGGCGGCAAAAAAACCAGTCAGGGCAATACCGACTAACAGCAGGGTACTCATGACTCCCCCTGAAAAAGGGACATGGTGGGAATGGCGACGATGATCACCGTCAATACCAGCCCCGATAAGATCACCGCCGGCCAGGAGCGCCGGCGGATGCCGGTCAGAAACATCGAGATCAGCGCCAGCACGGGGCCGGCGAGCAAAATCCAGATGCCCAGCGTCGTCCACGCCGATGCCTCGCCGGCCAGAATCGCCGCCGGGACTTCGTCGATCGACCACAGCCCCTGTTTCATGCCGCCGTCAAAATACAATTCGGCCAGGACACCGCCGACAGCCATGACGATTCCGCCCAGACTGATTCCGCGGTAAAGCCAGCCGACCGCCCCTGCATTGTAGGCTGCTATCGGAGGATCCGAAGAAGACTCGGTAGATTGTCCGTCGTCATCCATTTGATGCCTCCAGATATGCCGAACGGGCACATCACATACTACGGTAGAGAGAATAGACATGGCATGTCAACTATTGGTGCGTGCCCACATTGGGGCGCCATGACGGCAGCCGCCTTGGCATAACTTTAGATGCCTGTCCAGCACGAGAGGTTGCAAAAAACATGGGGTCTCCAATCGATGGTGGCAATGGGGTCGATATCGGGGGCGATGACTTGTCGTCGGCGTCGCCCTGTCCAGATTTAGCGTCCAGCCCGCCGGGGGGCGGCGTCGATTTCGGATCGACGCCGGTGTCCACCGTCGGGGCTGCGGGCGAAACGACCAGTCTCTTTGATTCATTCCGGGGGGAGTCCAGGTGGCCGACGATCGGTGGTACAGCGACGGGATCATCTACGAGGTCCATGTCCGTTCGTTTTTTGACAGCGACGGCGACGGCATCGGCGACTTCGCCGGGCTGACAAGGCGGCTCGACTACATCGAAGAGCTGGGGGTGACGGCGCTTTGGCTGTTGCCCTTTTATCCGTCGCCGCTTCGAGACGACGGCTACGACATTGCCGATTACACCGATATCCACCCCGACTACGGGACCCTCAGCGACTTTCAGTATTTTCTCGACGAGGCCCATCGCCGCGGACTCAAGGTCATTACCGAATTGGTCATCAATCACACCTCCGATGAACACCCCTGGTTTCAGCGCGCCCGTCAGGCTCCCAGAGATTCGACGGAGCGCAATTTTTATATCTGGAGCGATACCCCGGATCGGTTCTCGCAGGCCCGGGTGGTATTTCCGGACGTCAAGGACTCCAATTGGAGCTACGATCCGGTGGCCGACCAGTACTACTGGCATCGATTTTACAGCCATCAGCCCGATCTGAATTTCGATAACCCTGCGGTGCGACGGGCCATTTTCGATATCGTCGACTTCTGGATGGAGATGGGCGTCGACGGCCTGCGCCTCGACGCCATCACCTATCTGTATATGCGCGAGGGGACCGACGGCGAGAGTCTGCCCGAGACCCACGCATTGCTGCGCGATCTGCGGGCTCATATCGATAAGCGCTACGACGATCGGATGCTGCTCGCGGAGGCCAATCAGTGGCCGGAAGACGCCATCGATTACTTCGGCAGCGGCGATGAGTGCCATATGGCGTTTCACTTCCCGTTGATGCCCCGGCTGTTTATGGGCGTCGAGATGGAGGACCGCCAGCCGATCGTCGATATCCTCGAGCAGACCCCGGAGATTCCCGACGGCTGTCAGTGGGCGCTGTTTTTGCGCAACCACGATGAATTGACGCTGGAGATGGTCACCGATGAAGAGCGCGATTTGATGTATCGAAGCTTTGCCCCGGAGCTTCGGATGCGGGTCAATCTGGGGATTCGCCGCCGGCTGGCGCCGATGCTGCGCGGGGATCTGCGCAAAATTCAGCTTATGTACGGCATGCTGTTGGCCCTTCCCGGGACCCCGATTTTGTACTACGGCGACGAGATCGCAATGGGCGACAACTACCACCTCGGCGACCGCGACGGGGTGCGCACCCCCATGCAGTGGTCGGCGGACCGCAATGCCGGATTCTCCAGGGCCAATCCCCAGAGTCTGTATCTGCCGGTGATCACCGACCCCGAATACCACTACCTGGCGACCAATGTAGAGACCCAGGAAAATAATCCGTCGTCGCTGCTTCGGTGGCTTAAACGGCGCATCGATATTCGCCGGCGCAACCCGGCGCTCAGCGGCGGCTCGCTCGAGATCGTCGACTGCACCAACTACCGGGTACTGGCCTTTATTCGGCGCATCGAAGGCCACAGCGATATGCTGGTGGTCATCAATCTTTCGCGGGCTGCCCGCCACGTCCATCTCGATCTGTCGGACGATGTCGGGCGGTGGCCCATCGAGAAGTGGGGACGGACCCAGTTTCCGCCGGTGCGCGACGGGGAGGCGGCGCACTATCCGCTGTCGCTTGGCCCCTACGAGCTGTTCTGGTTCGAACTCGCCGACGAGCCGCTTCGACGCGAGACCCAGCCGATGGCGGCGACGGCCCAGAAACCGCTGGAGGTCCGCCAGCAGTGGACCGAGATCTTCGAGGGGCGGCTTCGACCTCAATTCGAGCGTCATCTGTGGTCGTTTTTGCAACAGCAGCACTGGTTTAATCCTCGTTCCCGTCCCATCGACAGCCTGGAAGCCAGCGAGCGGACGAGACTGCGCTGGGAGCACGGGCCGACGATCATCTGCCTTGTGGAGGTGCGATTTCTCGACGGCGACAATGAAATCTATGCCCTTCCGCTAGAATGTAGTTCCGATCGACGCGATGGCGAATCGAGGCCCCGGACCGGCCGCTCGGTGGTCACCGAGATCGAATTCGAACAGCGCGACCAACGCGCCGTGCTCTACGATGCGACCACGGATCCGCGATTTGCGTCGGTGTTGCTCAAATTTATTCGCAAGGAGTGGAAAATCGACGGACTGGAGGGGGCGTTTCGCGGCCACTGGGTCGATGCCTTCCAGGATATCGACCCCAGTGAGCTGGCATCGCTCGTCGGCCAGCCCACCGAATTGGACCACACCCACACCTCGCTGGTCTTCGGGCGAAGGGTGGTCATGAAGTTATTTCGGCGCCTGGAGCGGGGGCGGTCGATCGATGTGGAGATGGGCCAGTATCTGGTCGGCGAAGGGTTTGACGGCGCCGCCGATTTCGTCGGCCATCTCGACTATCATCGCGGCCGCTGGGAACCGACGACACTGGCCACCATCCACGCCTACGTGCCCCACGATACCGACGGCTGGAGCTGGTATTGCGATCGGGCCGAACAACAACTTCGGCCGGCGGCCTCCGAGGCGGCCTGCGGGGTGGCGTCGTCGCCGATGTTGACGGCCCGTCATCTCATCGACACTGCGCCGCGCCGGCTGTTTGACGAGCCGTCGTGCGATGATTTTTACGACGCCGCCGCCGTGCTCGGGCGCCGCACCGCCTCGCTCCACCAGGTGCTCGCCCGGGGCCGACCGGATACCCCCTTTGAGCCGGAGCCGTTGACCACCGATTACGAGCGGGCTCGCTACCACTGGATGCGCCGTCTGACCGCCCATACCTTTCGGCTGTTGCGCCGCCAGTTGTCGAATCACGAGGCCCCCGCCCAGCTTGCGCGCTGGGTGCTGGAGCACGAAGGCGACATCCTCGACCGCTTCCAGGCCCTCGTCGCCCGCGGTGTCGGCGGCCTCAGAATGCGCATCCACGGCGACTATCATCTCCAGGAGGTCCTGCGCAGCGGCGAGGATTTCGTGATCATCGATTTCGAGGGCCATCCCTGGCTTGCCCCCGGCGAGCGGCGCATCAAGCGGTCGCCACTTCGCGACGTGGCCACCATGCTTCGCTCCTTTCACACCGCCTGTCTGAGGACCTGGAGGCGCCGACTCGACGGCTACCACATCGGTGACGACGACCGGCGCCGCCTCCAGCTCTTTCACCGCGCCCAGTCGCTGTATGCCGCCAGCTGTTCGGCGATGCTCGACGGCTATCTTCAGACCTGTGGATCGGCGTCGTTTCTTCCCGGCCATCCGGACGCCGTCGCCACACTCCTGGACGCGCTGCGGCTCAAAAAGGCGATCCACCAGCTGGGCCACGACATCGAGCGAAGCGAGGATCCGACGGTGGCGCTGATGGGCGTGGCCTCGCTTCTGATGGACGAGCACTGAGAAGCGCCATTACGGAGAGCCGGTCTGCTCGCGCAACACCGGCTGAGACTGGCTGGAGATATCGACGACATGGCGACGGGTCTCCGCTACATGTTGAACGCACTCGAGAAACGAATGAGCCCACCAGAAGACATCGCTTTGCTCGATGGTCTTGCGCATCGAGCGCATTCGCCGGCGGCGCTCGTCGGCGTCCATCGTGATCGCCCGGTAGATCGCACGGGCCGTGGCGTCCACATCGTAGGGGTTGACCAGCAGGGCGTCGTCGCCGAGTTGTCGGCGAGAACCGGCGAATTCACTGAGGACCAGCACGCCCTCTTCGTCGATCTGGGAGGCGCAGTACTCCTTGGAGACCAGATTCATGCCGTCGCGAAGCGAGGTGACCAGGGCTACCGAGGCCAGCCGGTACATCGCCGACAGCTCCGAGGGGGCGACGCTGTTGTACAGGTAGTGAATCGGCTGCCAGCTCGAGGTGGCAAATTGGCCATTGATGCGCCCGATGATGCGGTCCAGATCGCGCTTGAGGGCCTGGTACTGGGGGACACACTCCCGGCTTGGGACGACGAGCTGAAAGAAGACGACCTCTTCTCGAAGATCGGGATGGCGCTTGAGAGCCTGCTCGTAGGCCCGAAGCCGCTGGACGAGCCCCTTGGAGTAGTCGAGGCGGTCGACGCCCAGAAGCACTTTGTAGGGACCCAGGTCGTCCTGGAGCGATTCGATGCGCCGGGAGACCTCGTCGGTGGCGGCCCGGGTTGCGAAGTCGTCGAAGTCAATGCCGATCGGAAAGGCCCCGACGTCGACGATCCGTCCCCCCAGATCGATGTGGCATGTGGTGGCGTCGGCGTCGATGTCGACGTCGACTCCCAGATATTCGACACAGCGCTGAAAGTGGATGCGGTCGCGCACGGTCTGAAATCCGATGACGTCGTAATTCAACAGGTCCGTCAACAGATCGTCGCGCCAGGGCAGCTTCCAGAAGTTCTCGAGGCTCGGAAATGGGATGTGCAAAAAGAGGGCCAGCCGCCCTCGATGACCCCGGTCGCGAAGCCGGCGCGCCAGCTCCAGCAGGTGGTAGTCGTGGGCCCACACAAAGCTTGTGTCGTCGACGCTGTCGGCGACGGCGTCGGCGAATTTTTGGTTGACCCGGCCGTAGGCGGCGTAAAATTCGGGGTCGAACTCGCAGCGCTCGGCAAATCCGTGAAACAGCGGCCAGATCACGGAGTTGGCAAAACCTCTATAAAACCCCTGGTATTCGTCGCGACTCAATACCACCGGCTCCAGCTGGTAGCCGGTCTGGGCGCAGACCTCGTCGAGGCCGTCGCGCCACCCGTCGCCGTCCTCGCCCATCACGCCCGGCCAGCCGACCCAGCGGCCACCGCGGCGCTCCAAAATCGGATTCATCGCCTGGACCAGGCCGCCGGAGCCGGCCTCGATATTCCAGCCGCCATCGCTGTGGTTCATTACGACGGGCAGTCGATTCGATACGACGGTCAGCTGTCCTCCCCGGTCATCCATGATGTGCTCCTCCGTTGGTCCCTGTGGATCGTCGCCCCCCGAAGACAGCACCGGCATACGGAGGCTGTTGGTCCACCTCGCCGGTCGATGTCCCGCAGGGCATCGGTGAAATGTCGCACGACGCTTGAAACGATAGACAGCCAGCGGGTGTCGGCAAGTCATTGGCAGGTCTGCAAAATTTCCAGTCTCATCAAAAGTCGGGGGCCGCTCCGTCGCCGCCACAGGGCGCATACGACGTCGTTCGGGCCGTCTTCTCGACGCACTATCAGCGCCTCAACTCCATCTTTCCGATCATCGTATCGCTGACGTTTGGAGACCTATCGATCCACTCCGGGGGGAATATTGAGATGACCGATGACTACTTTTTGTCGAGCCTTGTGCCCGTTGTCGCCGCATTGCTGATGTTGGTGGTGGCGTCGGCGATGTCGGCCGCCGATTCTGACGGGGGCCCAGACGATCGCACGGCGTCGGCGACGTGGTGTGACGCCGACGACGACCGTTGGGACGATACCACCTACTGCGACGATCCCTAATGCATAGTGGACGGAGGCACCGGGCGGCCGGTGCATTGAATGACGAGATGACGGTGGTATGCTCGTACCGCTGTGATATCTCGAACCACATATCTGGTGCTGGTGATTGTCGCGTTGTCGATGGCGTCCTGCGGCGGTGAAGCGTCGCCCGAGGAGGTCGAGCGCGAACTCGACGGGCTGCTCGACGATGCACAGGTGTGGACGATCCGCGACTGTAGCTGCGGAGACGAAGCCAGTGGGGCCGCCGGTCACTCCGGGCGCTTTGACGACTGGCCGGACTACGAGGCGTGTCACGACGAAAACCGCAGCAATGTGCAGTCGATTACGGCCGCCATGGCCGACAATCAGCCCTTCGTGTTGGAATACCTCGATCCGCGAATACGCCGCGACCGCCCGGTCCGCGAGTACTGGCATCACGACAGCCGACGGGGGACGTTTTACTTTCAGACGTCCTGTCGCGATGTGCCGGCCGACGAGCCCTGTGGGTGGCGATCCCGCGATTTTAGCGATTTTCGGGTGTCGACGCGAAGTCAGGACTTCGAGAGCTGTGATGGTGATGAGCGCATCGAGGGAGCGGCGGTGATGATCGGGATCGACGGCGAACCGACGCGTTCGCTGCCGGAGACCGCCCTGGATCAAAAGTCGTGGTGAGACCGCGAAGTTGCGGAGAGGGCAAATGAAACCGCAAAGAGGCAAAGGGGCAAAGGAAGGTCAAATCGTCGAAAACCCAATCCCGGCGAGAAATCGGCGAAAGACGAAACCCCGTAGAGAATCGCCGCAAACCCAACCCCGCCAAAAGTGGATCGTAGCCCCGGGTGACCGAAGCGA
>CAYUPT010000188.1:0-7224 GCA_964446725.1 uncultured Bradymonadales bacterium
GCAACGTCGGCTGTGGAAAGGACTACACGCTTTTTGCCAAAAAAGACGGTGTGGTTCACTTCGAGACGCGCTCCGGCGGCCGCAAGTATATCTCGGTCTACCCGACGCGCGAGACGGCCGCTGCGGAATAATGGTCTGAGAACGCGCTCGATCCAGTATCGACAGGCCTCGTAGCCGTCGGTGATCTCGACGCCCCCGGCCTCCGGTGTACGATATACCGGACGTTCGGGGGCGTTTTGGCGTTGTGCGAACACCTCAAGCCGAAGACAAGATCCGGGAAATATATTCATGACCCAGTTCGCCGATGAAGCTCAAATTCAGGTGATCGCCGGAAGCGGTGGTGACGGAATGACGGCCTTTCGCCGGGAAAAATACGTCGCCCGGGGAGGCCCGGCCGGCGGCGACGGCGGCGACGGCGGCGACGTGATCGTGGAGGCGACCCACAACGCCAATACGCTCTACGAATACCGCCACGAAAAGCGGGTTCAGGCCGAAGATGGCCGCCCCGGCGGCTCCAAAAATAAGACCGGGAAAAATGGCGAAGATCGGGTCATCGAAGTCCCGGTGGGCACCATCATCTACGATGACGACAGCGGCGAGGTTCTCGCCGATCTGACGGAGTCCGGCGAGCGCATCGTCGTCGCCAAAGGCGGCGACGGTGGCCTGGGCAATACGCGGTTTAAGAGCTCGAAAAATCGGGCGCCCCGAAAATCGACGCCCGGAAAGCCCGGCGAGGAACGGCGGCTGAAATTAGAGCTCAAGTTGATCGCCGATGTGGGGCTCGTGGGCTATCCGTCGGTCGGCAAGTCGACGATCATCTCCACGATTTCGTCGGCCTCGCCGAAGACCGGCGCCTATCACTTTACGACGATTACGCCGAACCTCGGCGTCGTCGACTGGAAAGATTTCGCCCCCTATATCGTCGCCGACATCCCGGGACTCGTCGAGGGCGCCCATCGCGGTGAGGGACTGGGGACTCAATTTCTGCGCCACGTCGAGCGCACCAATCTTATCGTCCACGTGTTGGAGGTCACTCCGTCGATGGAGGGCCAGGACGACGGCCGCGATCCGATCGACGACTTCGATACGATCTGCGGGGAACTCGAGCAGTTTAATCCCGAGTTGCTGGACAATCCACAACTGGTGGTCCTCAACAAGGTCGATCTTCCCTATGTGCGCGAGGAGGTCGAGGCGCTCAAAAAGCACTTCGAAGAGGAGCGGGGACTTCCGTTTTTGGCGATTTCGGCGGCCACCGGGGAGAATCTCGACGAATTTAAGGACTATCTCGGTCGCGCCGTATCGACCGGGGAATTCGAGGCCGACACGCCGCACTGGGAGCGGAGTTAACAGGTCATGACCACAGCGCACATCTTTTATATCCCGGTGATCTTCGTCGTCGGACTGCTGGCCGGTTATTTCTTCGGTCAGCGAGCAGCCGAAGAAGAACTCAAGAAACGGCGCAAGAAACTACAGCGGCGCCGGGCCCTCAAAGAGAAAAATAAACAGCAGGCAGCGGCGGTCGACGAGACACCACAGCCCGAGCAAACCGGCGCCTCATGAACGGATCTGTGGGGACCGGGGTTGGGCGAGGCCGATGTCGATGGAATCTGTGGCCTGTCGGCCCCTGTTAGAGACCGTAGGCCTGCAGAGGTCGCGACGTTTGGCGTACCTCATCACTTGCCCCGTCACCGGCGGGAGTGCTACTCAACGATGTGCAGTCCCCCAAAACTCGCCAGCCCAGGGTTCAGACGCTTCGACGGGAGATATTATGAACGCCGCTGATCATATTCTCGATGTTATCGGTGATACGCCACTGGTGCGCAGTCATTCGTTGGCCAGCCACGTCGACTCCGATATCTTGCTCAAAATTGAATACGTCAACCCCGGCTCCAGCATCAAAGATCGGCCGGCGTTGAAGATCGTCGAAGATGCCGAAGAGAGCGGCGAGTTGCCCGAAGGCGGGACGATTGTAGAGGCCACCAGCGGCAATACGGGGATGGGCCTTGCCATGGCGGCCTCCGTCAAGGGCTACAATTGCATCTTCGTGATGCCCGATAAGATGAGCGACGAAAAGATCAAGGCCCTGCGTGCCTTCGGAGCCCGGGTTGTGGTCTGTCCGACGGCGGTCGAACCCGACGATCCGCGCTCGTACTACTCGGTGGCCGAACGGCTCGCCGAGGAGACGCCGGGTGGGTTTCTGGCCAATCAATACCACAATCCGTCGAATCCCGAGGCCCACTACGTCGACACCGGCCCCGAAATCTGGGAGCAGACCGACGGGGAAATCGACGTCTTCGTCTCCACCATGGGAACGGGAGGCACCATCTCCGGGACCGCCAAGTACCTCAAAGAGCAAAATCCGGATATTACCGTCGTCGGCATCGATCCCATCGGCTCGATTTACTACGACTATTTTAAGACCGGCAAGATTACGGAGGCCAATTCCTATCTCGTCGAGGGCTTCGGCGAGGATATCATTCCGTCGACGATGCACTTCAATTACGTCGACGACGTCGTGCGGGTATCCGACAAGGAGTGCTTTCAGTACACCCGGCGGCTGGTCCGCGAAGAGGGCGTCTTTGCCGGTGGGTCCTGTGGTGGTGCGGTATGTGGGGCCATCAAATACGCCGAACAACTCGACGAAGCGAAGAATATCGTCGTGATTTTGCCCGACTCCGGCGCCCGGTATTTGAGCAAGATCTTCGACGACGACTGGATGCGCGAAAATGGCTTTCTGGAAGACCAGTGGGGCGATGCGACGATCGCCGACGTCCTGGAGCAAAAGGGCGATAGCGGCGATGTCTATACCACGACCAGCAGCGAAACGGTGGCCGATGTCATCGAGCGCATGAAATCTCACGGCATCAGCCAGCTTCCCGTCGTCGATGACGGCCAGGTGTTGGGACTGGTCAACGAATCCGATGTACTCGACCACCTGCTCGGAGATGGCGCCCACAGCGATTCCATCGAGGGACTCGTCGAGACTGGATTTACGATCGCCGAACCCGGTGACAAAATCGGGCTGATCGGCGATGTCTTTCAGGATGGTCGTGTCCTCATTGTGGTCGACGACGAAGAATTGGCTGGGATTATCACCAAAATCGACTTCATCGATTTTGTCACAACTCGTCTTTAAGCGGTGAGAATGATCATGCTCGAGCGGTATTTCGATCGGTATCGATGGCCGGCAGTGGCCTGTGGTTGTCTGGCGATGTTGCTGAGTTTCGGTGTATTCGCCGTCACCGCCGGTCCGGCCCAGGCGTTTAGCGAAAGCCAGCGCGTCGAATTTACGCTGGCCGTCCAGACCGCCTCCGACGACGGGACCGACGACGAGTCGGACTCCGATCTCCGGTCTCGCACCCGGCGAAATATCGCCGAAGAGGTCGTCGACCGCATCGAGCAGCGCCTGGAGGCGATGGAGGTCAAGGACTTCGAGGTCAGTGTCGTCGATGGCCGCGATATCGAAGTCATCGCCTTTGGCGACCACTCCGAACAGACGATTCGAGGCGGAGTCATTCCCCCCGGGAATCTCGAGATCCGACCGGTGCTCGTCGACTCCAGTCCCTGGCTCGGCGTGGCCCAACAGCTGCCCAGCGGTGTCGAATTCCACTACGAACCGGGGGCCTTTCAGACCGATAGTTTCTTTCTGGTGTCCTCGTCGTCGCAGACACTTCGGCAGGCCATCGCAGTGCTGGGCTCGGAGGGCGAGAACATCGAGGTTTATCCCCATGAAGACGGCTGGCGCACGCTCAATCTGGGCCCGGTCGTGGGGAGCGATGACGATGTGTCGAGCGTCGAATTAAGCCGCAATCCGGCGGGTGTTCCCTTCTTGTCGACTGTCCTCAACGCTCACGGCGCCCAGGAAATTCGCTCCCAGGCCTCGGATCTCGACGTCAGCCAACTCGCCATCGTTGTCGACGGCGAAGTGGTGGCACTGGAGTATTTCAACGAAGCGAGCTTCTCGGAGTCGATGCAGCTCGATCCGCCGGATCATCTTCACTCTCCTGCCGGGCGCTGGAATTGGGCCCGTCAGATCGCCGGTCGTCTGGCGGTATCGATTCCGGTCCAACTGGCGGAATTGGAGGATTGAGCCATGGTTACTGCTGGAACACTGCCGGAGGCCGTTCGCGGCAACTGGTATTACTTCGAGTCGCCACCGGAGGACGACGTCGACCCCGGCGGTAGCTATCAGGTCGTCAGTTTTGATGTCGACGGTTCTTATGCGCGCTACGACATCGACGGGAGCAATGCCCGTTGTGTCAATGACGGCGACTATACCTTTGATGGGAATTTCCTGATTATTCGCTCCGGGCGAACCAAGACCTACCGCGTCAAACGCAGTAACCACTGGCGCTGGACGCTGGAGGATAAATCCTGTCGGTACACATTGTTGCGCGGCCCGGCGATGGGCGATGGATTCAACGAACTGCCCGCAGCGGTGTGTCGCGATATCCGACTCGTGCCCCTGCGAGCCCGTATCGAAGCTGATTTCGATGGTGACGGTGCCATCTACCGCGTCGTCTATGCCGGCCAGGAGGACGAACAGCAACTTCTGGGCGCGATATCCTGTCATCCCATCGACGACCGGAGCATGTGGATCGGGGTCGCTCCCTGTGTTCGGGGACTCGGTGACGAGATCTGGCGCAATATCGTCGACAAGTCCTTTGTCGATGCCTATCTGAACAATCCACAGCAGTGCTCGGAGCTGTCGGTGCAACTCTTTGGCGGCTCGATCGGAAGCTGACGGGCCGCAGATACGTAAAATAAGTGGAGGGAGTGCCGTCGGCGGCGTTTACTATGCCATCCCCCCAACTCCGGAGTCGGGGCCGGGGGCTGTCGGGGTTGCAACATTCTAGATGTTGTGATTTGTATAGATCTTCGGAAGTTCATATTGAGCTCGCCTCCGTTGTGCGACTTTTTCGGAGGCTGAATCGTCGTTGAATCCCCGCGATGCCCTCATTGCGGGCCCTGGTTTGAGACCCCTCCCGGCAATGGAGCCCGGTTTCCCCGGCGATCGGATAATGTCTACGACCCAAGCCGGTTTTCTATTCGAAACCGCGCGCCTGATGGAGAATGGTATGATTCTGTTTAAGCGATCTGTTGTAGTTGCATGTATGGTGTTATTCGCCGCCGGGCTTACCGCCTGTGGGGAAGATGATACCGGGCAACGCGATATCTCGTCCGGTGCCAGTTGTGACGACGGTGAACAAAGCGGTGACCAGACCGATGTCGATTGTGGCGGGTCGGAATGCGAGCCCTGCCAGGAGGGGATGGCCTGTGAGGTTGCCGCCGATTGTGCTTCCAATGTCTGCAGCGACGGGGTCTGCGCGCCGGCGACCTGTGATGATGGCGAACAGAGCGGTGACCAGACCGATATCGACTGTGGCGGCGAGGAATGTCCGGCCTGTCCGACGGGCAGCGATTGCGAGGCCGACGGCGACTGCCAGAGCGGTCAGTGCGAAGATGGGACCTGCACCATCTCGGAGTGCGCTGACGTCGACTGCGACGACGGCACCACCTGCTACCGCGGTGAGTGTCACCCGGAATGTGAAACGTCTGCCCAGTGCGACGATGACAGCCGCTGCTTTGAGGGCCGCTGCGCGAGCTACGACTGCTCCGATGTGGTCTGTGATGCCGGCGAGCAGTGTCACGACGGCATCTGCTACGGGGCCTGTGAGGATTCCGAAGACTGCGAAAGCGACTTCGCCTCCTGTGAGGCCGGCGCCTGCGTGGTGCCCAATTGCTACGACGGAGATACCACCGAAGACGGCCAGGAATGCCCGATTCTCGATGTGGAGACGCTGGACGCCGAAGACATCGGTGCCGACGAGGCGACCTGGGTTGCCGAAATCCACGAGCTCCCCGTCGATCCGCCGGCAGAACACGGCTTTTGCTGGTCGTCCGAGACCAGTGAGCCCGAGCCGGGCGACGACGATTCCGACTGCGCCTCGCTGGGGACGGCTGTCGATACCGGCATGGTGACCCATGACGTCGACGGCCTCGACGCCGGAACCCAGTATCACGTTCGCGCAGTCTTCGCCGATGACTTCGATGCCGGCGATGACGACGAACTTTTTCTGGCAAATACCGTCGATCTCATCACCGATGCTCCGTCCGTCGAGGGCGTCTCGGCAACCGAGGGGACCTCGGTAGACTACGTCGAGATCACCTGGGAGGCCGTCGATGCATCGAGCGTGACCGGTTATCGGATCGAGCGCGACGGAACGCCGGTCAATACCGTCGACAGCGACGCCACGGAGTTTCAAGACGACAATGCCGAGCCCTTTGCAGGGCCGACCATTCCCACGGATGTCACAGCGACACAGGGGGAGCTGGCGGATTCGGTGCTTGTCGAATGGCAGGCCTCGACGACGGACGACGCCGAAGTCCACGACTACACGGTCGTCGCCGTCTATCCCGACACCGCCAGCGCACCATCGGAATCCGACAGTGGTTATCGGGCCACCGAAGACGTGTCGACCTACGAAATTGAGGTCGACGGCCAGTGGATCGACGTCGGGCTCGACACCAGCTACGATGATACCTCGGCGCCGGAGCCGACCATCGACGTGGGCACTGTCTCGGCATCCGACGGAAGTCATACCGATTACGTCGAAATTGATATCGAAAATACGGTGGTCGAAGATGGCGACTCCGCAGAATACCGCGTTCGCGCTCTGACCGATTCGGTCACCGGCGACGCCACCGATCCCGTCAGCGGCTATCGCGCACTGGATGACCCGGAATTCGAGATTTTTCGCGACGGCAATTCCATTGCCACCGTCGATGTTCCGACCTACCAGGACGACGACGCCGACGAGGGACAGACTCCGGACGCTCCCAGCATCACCGCTACCGATGGCGATCACTACGAACAGGTGACCGTCGATTGGAACGAACCGGATGTCTCCGATGGCACGGCCCATCAGTATACGGCCGTGGCGTCGGCCAATGGCATCTCCAGCGATGAATCGGCGCCGGCGACGGGCGCTCGAGCCGGCTACCCGGTGTCGGGCTACGAATTGGCCATCGACGGCAACTGGCTCGATGTCGGCTCCGATACCTCCTACGACCATCTCGATGCGCCAATGCCGCAAATCGACGCCGGAGACGTGACCGCGTCGGAGGGGACCCACAGCGATTACGTCGAAATTCAGGTCGACGATGCCTTTGTCGAAGACGGCGACAGCGTCAGCTACCAGGTGCGCGCAATCAACGACAGCG
>CAYUPT010000189.1:0-7209 GCA_964446725.1 uncultured Bradymonadales bacterium
ACCCCGTCGGTGCGTCACGAATGCTCAGATATGATTCCCCGATCATCGATCTCGCGAAATACGAGTTGCTGAAACAGCTGGGCCGACGTCTCGTTGATCTCTCCCGGCTCGGCAAGGGGTGCAAGCCGACTTCGATTGTCGTGCAACAGCCGGGCAAAGTCGTCGAATTCCCCGTCCGGAACCCCAAAAGCAACCGCCAGGTCTCGGATCGTGTCACCGCCGCCGACATGAAGGTCGTGCTGCATGGCTACCGCGTTGTCGCGCATATACATCTCCAGGCCCGCCGATGATCCAGCCGCCGATACCACCAGCACCGTCGTCACCACCGGTCCCGCGACAGCCGTCGAACTGAGGCCCGTCGACGACGATATCATCCCCAGTACAACGATCTCTTCTTCTGCTGATTGAGCTGTTGCGATCGAACTGATCGTCAGGCAACTGATTATTACAACCGAACAAAATAGTGCGATACGTCTCAAACTACACTTCCCTGTTCTCGATACAGAGTCCACGCCGCCATTTTTCGAGATCTTTTGGCAATCAATTGAGGTGTAACCGATCCCGCAGGCCAACTTCAATGGGATTGAAGTAATCAGGCGCCCGTTCGAAGACCCCGTCCAACCCCTTGCCGGCATCGACGGGGCGTTCAATATCGGCAAATTCTCCCTTCTCCAGGCTGTCGAACATCCCCTCGGCGGCCACATCCTCCAGCATATCACAGGCGTCTTCGAGCACTTCCCGGGCTCGTGTCTGGACGATGCCATCGTCGCGAAATTCGATCTCGTCGCCCAACGCCCGGGCGTTATTCATGACATACTGCGCATTTTCCAATGCCAGATACCGGTCTCCCATATGCGGCGTGTGCATCGCCTCGGTCATCATCCCCAGCAATTGAATGCCCTGGTTGGTCCAGACACCGGCCAGATTAAAGAGCGCATCCTGGATATGGCCCCGAAAAATATTGCCGGTCATAAATTTTGTGGGCGGCATAAATTTTAGCGGCGCATCGGGAAATAACTCCCGGGCAAGCTGAGCCTGCGCCAATTCCAACAAAAAGCCATTTTCGACCTCCGGATCGATCTCCATGGCGTGACCCAGTCCCATCTGTTCGGGGCGCAATCCACTTTTGGCGGCCAGTTGTTCGTTGATGAATTGACTGGCCGTCACGGTGTGCGCCGCCTCAATGGCGTCGGCCGTCGTCAGATAATTATCCTCTCCCGTATTGATCACCACGCCCGCATAGGCATTGATCATCCGGCTGAAATACTGATCGATAAAGGTCCGTCTGGGATTGATGTCGCGAAATAAGATGCCGTACAGCGCGTCGTTGAGCATCACGTCCAGGCGCTCCAACGCACCCATCGCCGCAATTTCGGGCATGCACAGACCGCTGCAGTAATTACACAGGTCGATGTAGCGATTGAGCTCCTCGCCGACATCATCGAGCGCATCGCGCATGATGCTGAAATTTTCCTGGGTGGCGAACGTCCCGCCATAGCCCTCGGTCGTCGCCCCGTAGGGCACGTAATCGAGCAGACTCTGGCCGGTGGAGCGAATCACGGCGATGATATCCGCTCCCTGGCGGGCGGCGGTGCGAGCCTGGACGACGTCTTCGTGAATATTGCCGGTGGCGACGATGACATAGTGCAGCGGTTCGGAGCGATCATCGTAGCGATTGCGAAGTTCGTCGCGCCGATGCCGATTTTCATCGATGCCATCCAGGGCCCGTTCGGCGAGTCGGTACCCGACGTCTTCGATCTCGTCCCGGCGAATAGAGTCCAGTTCATCGAAGCTCAACTCTCCGTCGGCCACAGCCTCGGCGATCGTCTGAGGGTCGCGACCGGTGTCGACGACCGCACGGGCCATCACCTCCATAATCCCCCTTTCCAGAAGACCGGCATCGTCGGCGGCATCGACCACAATATTGGGAAGCGGAATATCGGATTCGTCCACTCCATCAATACCCAGAAGTCGAGCGGTTGTGCGTTCCACAGCGACCGTCGACCGCTGTCGAATAAACTCGTCCATCCGCTCTGCAATCGCCGCCGCGGCACTTCGCGCTCTGTCGATGATCTGGGCGTCCAGTCTCAACTTCGAGTTCATATTCCGACTCCCAACAGGTACTTTGACCGACGCCACATCACCGACCTCGGTCCTCGTTTCAGTAAAAGACGATCGCCGTTCGGCGTTCGATACTCAGCCTCGTCGACTCCCACAGCGCCAGCCACACCAGCCGTTCGATGGCAAATGGGATGCTCGTCGGGCGCTGCTCGGAGACCTCCTGAGCGACCCCATCCGACAGCTGTCCGTCGTCATCGAGCTGTATTTCCAGGGCATCGCTTAAGACCGACAACTCGCGCCGAAGCTGATGCGAAGACCCGACGACACCACCGCTGATCTCGTGTTCCGGATCCAGTATCAATTCCGAGAAATCCACCGGCACATAATAGCCCTCACTATCGGAATGACACAGCAGATGGGAGTCCATATCGCGATACATCTGGCGAAGCACCGGATCTTCGGCCGGGTCTTCGCCGGGCTCGACCGGATAGGGCACCCATTTCGGGTCTCGCATCACATGCGCCGCAAATCGGCGCAGATAGTGCAACCACGAGTAGGGAAACGACGTCAACGACGCCCGGCTATCAAGCGACTCATCAAATGACTCCGGCTCCCGGTGTTTTCGTAGATCGCGAGCCTCCAATTCTGTATTGATCGCGTCGATATCCCGTCGGATTCGAGCCGCCGCCTTCCCATCGACCCCGTCGAATTTCGCCAGCATTCCCACCCCGATAGCAAGTCCCATAACTACTTCCTCGACGATTCATCTCGTGAGTGTACGGAAGATTCTACCTTCAATTGAGCCGTCCACCATCGGTTCCAAAATGGACGGTACAACGGGCCCGCCCGCTCAACGACCGGAGAGCCACATCAAATTTGGACCGTCCTTCGGATTACTCAACCCAACCTACTTGCGTTGTCGATGATGTACCGAACCTCGAAACAAACGACAACGGCGGTGCTGTTTCGGCCCCCGTGCCCCGTGCCGCCGCTCACACTTTGTGATGGACGTCGATATGATAGGCTTCCCGGCGAGGAGATCACGCTCATTGAACTGCTGGCGCCGATGCTGACACTCGACGTTCTCGACGACATCTCGCTATCCGAAAAACCCTGGGGGCAGATCGCGTTGGCCGCCGGACTCCTGTTGCCCAATTACCACTTTCCGCTGACCCGCACTGAGATCACCGTCGAACAGGACCACCACCTCCAACTCGACGAGCCGGTCATCTTCGCGATGAACCACACCGACCGCTACAACTACTGGCCCTTTCAATATCGCCTCTGGAGGTCTTACGGCCAGTACACCACCACCTGGGTGAAGGGAAAGTACTACAATTCTCGCCCGCTTCGCGAATTTATGATCAAAACCAACAATCTGGCCGTTCCATCCCGGGGCTATTTGATCACCGCCGATGCCGCCGATGTGCTGGGCCATCCTCCGGACGACAACACCTACCGACTGATCCGCGACGCCATCGACGCCGGAATCGACGATACTCGACAACTTCGAGAACAGGCCGCCGAACAGGGTGTTCTCTCCCAGATCGTCCCCCTTCTCGATACTCCTCGCGATATGTTGGGAATGCGTTTTGAACCCCATCGCCACAACTACCTGGAGGCGATGCACCGCTTATTTTCCGAGATGATGGAAAAATTCGTCGAACTCAACGAGCGGGCTCTCGATCTGGATCTGAATATCCTGGTCTTTCCCGAGGGCACGCGATCGATCCGGTTGCAGGACGGAAAGCCGGGACTCGCCCAGATGGCACTGCGCATGAAGACCCCGGTCATCCCCGTGGGCTGTAACGGCTCGGATCGCGTCTATCCCGGCGACGCCCCCGTCGCCCGCGGCGGTAAAATCGTCTACCGCATCGGCCGACCATTGATGCCCGACGGCGAATTGGCACCCTATCAGATCGACGAGCGCTTTACGCCGTTTACCGATGACGCCGAAGACCGTTACGGAGATGTCTTTCAGTCGATGACAGAGTTACTCATGGATCGCATCAATGGATTACTCGACGCCAGACATCGCCGAAGCGACGACGCGGCGAGCTCCAACGGCGGTTCCCGGCGATTTTTATAAGTTTCGGCCCATCTCTATTCCATGTGACGGACCAACTCGTCGACGGCGATCATTCCCTTCGACGCCAGCCGAATCGCGTAGTCAAAGGCCGTTTGACCATTCGATGAATCCCCTGCGAGCTGGCGGATCCGCTCGTCGGAGGCCTCGGCAATAATGGCCTGTCGCAACCGATCGTCGAGGGTTACCAACTCGAAGATCGGCACTCGACCATCACTTCCCGTATGGTCGCACGTTTTGCAGCCGTCACTTCGATAGGCCTGAAAGTCGCCGGGAATCTCCCGCTCGAAGAGTGTCTCCATCTCGCCGTCTTCCATCGGGACTTCCCTGCGACACTGACGACAAAGCCGGGAGGCCATGCGCTGCGTCAATATGGCACTGATACCGTGGGCCAACGCCTCCGACGGCACGCCAAATTCTCGCAGTCCACCCAATACATGAGCCGCATCTCTGCCGTGGAGTGTCGCGAGTACCTTCGGGCCACGCCGGGCGGCGTTGAGCGCCTCCAGTGCAATCTCCGGATTCGGGATCTCGTCGATGCCGAGGATATCGACGTGAAATCGAACGAATTCGTGGATCGCCGCCCGATAGCCAAAGTCGCGCTCCGGGTGAACCAGCATCTGTTGGACTCCGTCGAGCGACGACTGGACATCTTCTTCGACACTGGCGACCTTCGTCGACTCATCCTGTGCCATCCGCGCCAACAGGGCGTATAAAATCTGGCGCTTTGCCGCATGGCGGGGACCGACGATCAGAAACATACCCCGCTGGTGGGTCAACAACTCTTCCAGTTGCTCGATAACGTCATCGAAGACGCCCAGTTGCTTTAGCGTCGGCGCCTCGGCACCGTGCGACAGCAACTGAATCGACAGCTGCTCTCCCTTGATCGATGGCATGACGTGGACATTGAGATGGTAGGTCATCGGCTCACAAACCCAGGAAAAGCGCCCTCGCTGCGGTATCCGCTGCTCAAAGACCTCCAGATCAGCGCCCATCTTCAAAAATTCGACGAGATAATCGACTTCCGCCGGCTCAAAGGCCATCTCCGGGACCGTCCGAAGTGAACCATTGATGCGAAACCGCACGATTCCACCGCCGGCATCGTTGTCGATATGAATTCGCTCCGCTTCCAGCCGGTCCGCCGAACGCAAGACCGTCTCAAGCTTCGATTCCACCCTGCCTTTGAGGCTCTCGTCTTGAACATTGCGGCGCCGGCGTCCCTCCAGAATCGTATTCCAGATCTGTCGAAACTGCGAACTCGTCGTCAGGTAGATTTCAACAGACTCCGCTTCCAGCATCTGCGCCAATTCGACCGCCGGTGCGTCGGGATCGACGGTGGCCACCGAAAGTGTATCTCCGCGCCGATTCAGCGGAATGATCCGGTGGTGGTCGAGAAATGCTCGCGGCACCGACAGGGCCAATTCGTGATCCGCGAATTCCAGGATTTTATCGACCGTGGCCAGCTTATGGCCGCGCTGAATCGCCAGCGCGCGAACGATATCCTGCTCCTGGACATGGGAGTGTTCGAGAAGCGCTTCGCCGATGCGCTGGCCCCGGGCATCGGCCTCCAGCGCCGCCAATTCAATGTCATCGCGGTCGGCAATCCCCAATTCAACGAGGATTTCGCCGAGTTTGGATGAAAAACGCAACTGCCCAAACGAGGAGCGCTCAAAGGTCTCGTCATCGATCCGCCGAATGGCGATGATCTCGGGATTGGTATCGCCCTCGCCGACCGGGACGACCATACGGCCGCCGACGGCGAGGCGCTCCTTTAATTTTTCCGGAATCCGCGGCGCCACAGCGGAGAGTAAAATGGCGTCATACGGCGCATTGAGGGCATATTCGCCGAGCCTCGGACCGTACAATACATCCACATTATCGGCGCCGATTTCCTGGAGTCGACCCTCGGCGAGTTTGGCAATCTGGAGTCGGCGTTCGACGGTGTAGACCGCCTCTCCGAGTTGGGCCAGCACCGCCGTGATGTATCCGGTATCGGTGCCGACTTCCAGTATCCGGTCGCCGGCCTGAAGCTCAAGGGCTGTCACCAACTTACCAACCACCTCGATCGGCGGAAGTGCCCGGGCCGACAGCGCTGTCTCTCCCGATTCCTCGCCGAGCGTCACAAACGGCGCACGCGGCACCTCGCCCAGTGCATGGACGACGCGCTCGTCGTCGATTCCTCGCTGGGCAAACCACTCCTGGTCGTAATCCTCAATCAACTCTCCGCTCCCACTGTCGATGCTCAATTCATACCTCGCATACCGAACCGGTTATACTACCTATATTGCCATTGACTACATCTGAGAGTCGCCTCTCGGAACTCTTCTGATTGCCAAATCCCTCCAAACGATGTGTCCATCGTCGGACCTCAATAACGCCTTGAGCCGAAGTTGACGGTAGCAGCTCGCAGCGTCGAGATTGTTCTGAGCACGACGCGGCGACGAGGCGATGCCAAAGGTTTCGTCGAGCGAGCCGCCACGCTCAACGCTGTAATACCGATCGTCCATTCCATCGCGATGTCAACGCCCTGATCCGAATATGGCAGTCGTGCCCTTCCACGTAGATCCAGCGCGTACTTGAGACGCCAATCGCCCAACGATCACTGCTCGAAGTGTAGTTCTGAGATCACCCAAACGGGATCTCTGAATTGCCACTGTAGGCGCATCGTTCAAAAATCAAAATACCGTTCAGCTACTCCACGAGATATCATCCAGCGATTCAAAGAGATACCAAACCCCCATTGATGCAAATACTCAGAATCTCTCGAGATCCCCCACGGGCTTATACCGGTGGCTTACCTGGTCGTGCTTCGCGCGATGCTGCCCGGCGGCTGAAGCCGGCGTGTCCATCTCGTTTTTGTCGTATCGAGCGCCGCCGACTAGACGCCTTCGCGCAGGACGCCCCCGTCTTCACCATCGCTCCGACCAACAGCCTGCGTCTTTACAGAGCCCCCGGAATATCCTGTGCTGTCGGGGAATCGTCTTCTCCACGTGAAAGCGAATAACTACCGCTCCCCAGGGCCCCGATATGCCTTGTGCTATCGGGGAATAAGCCTTGTGGGC
>CAYUPT010000190.1:0-7197 GCA_964446725.1 uncultured Bradymonadales bacterium
CGCGCGAAAACGCCAGGTGACCCAACATTAGGTAGCAGTCGGCGCCGTCGTGTTTCTGGCCCAATTCCTGGTTATACTCCAGGGCTTTTTCGGCGCGTTCGACGGCCTTTTTGGGCTGTCCGACCTCGCGCAAAAAGCGGGCCGACCACCACAGGCCGGCGGCCTGGATATTGCGCTCGCCGATGCTCTCCTCGAGAATCGCCGCCCGGCGAAAGTGGACCTCCGCATTGCGGTCGTCGCCGAGCCGCCAGTAGGTATCGCCGAGGACCCGCAACAGGCGGGCTTCCAGGGTGCGGTCCTGAATTTTTTCAGCGCGCTCCAAACCGTCTTTGAGCATGCGCCGGGCATCTTTGTACAACCCGCGCCCGTGGGCGACGCGTCCCAGACCAAAGAGACTGTAGGTGTCGACAACCTGGAGGGTGGTGCGCAATTCATCATCGCCCACCGTCTTCCAGATATCCTTGCCCTGGCGTCGGGCCTCCTGAAACCAGGTCGATGCATCCTTGAGGTCGCCCTGGCGCCGGTCGATCTCGCCGAGCCCCCAGCGCGCCCACAGGGCCACGCCGTGGTCGCTGTCGTCGAGCAGACGCCGGTAGTGATCGCGGGCCGTATCGTATTCGCCGACGCGCCGCTCCAGATGGGCGACCTCCAGGCGCACTTCCTGTCCGGACAACACCCCGGAGATGCCGTCGAGGACCGAACTGTCGACGGAGACCTGATTGTCGTCGGCCAGCTGTCGGGCGTCGCGGTACAATCGCATCGCCTCGTCGAGCTGAGCGCGCTCGACGGCATTTCGCGCCGCCTTGACGGTGTAGGCGTAGACCCCTGAGGGCTCGCGAGCCTGGCGGTAATGCTCCACGAATTCCAGGGCGTGCTCCCGGTAGCGATCCCCGTAGTGGACTTTTTTAGCCTCGGCGGCGATGCGGTGGAGCGGGCGCTTCGATCGGCGGCCCTCCATCTCCTGCAACAGAACATCGCGCATGACGTCGTGGGTAAACTCCAGTACGTCGCGGCCCCCGGCGCCAACCTCGCGAAAATAGCCGTCTTCGACCAACTGCTCGAGCACATCGTCGAGTTCGTCGACCCAGGGCTGGTTCTGTTCCTGTTCGACGAATTCGCGAAGCAATTCGTAGTCGAATCGATTGCCCACAATCGCCGCCCGGTCCAAGATTGCGCGCACCGCTTCCGCATCGTCACTGCCGTCGGTCAGTCGGGTCAGCCGATAGCGCATCAAGTCGGCAGTCTCGTCGGGAAGCTCGGACTGAATGTCGATGCCGTCGGCCAGCGACCAGCCGCCGTCGACCCATTCGAGCTTTCCGCCGTCCTGCAGATAGCCCAGAATCTGAGTGACATGCAGTGGATTGCCGGAGGCCCGCGACGCGATCTGGGCGGCCAATTCATCGTTGACCGGTGCCAATTTGAGCACCAACGACTTCGCTTCCCCGGCGTCGAGATGCGACAACTGAAGTCGCACCACGTTTTCCGGCCCCAGTCGCTCCAGTCGCTCGATGGCGTAGCGCATCTCCGGGTCCTGCTCGACTTCTTCGGCGCGCACCGTGCCGACGATGACCACCGGCATCGGCTCCAGATGCATGCCCACCGCCAGATGCTGCAAAAAGGCCAGCGCCTCTTCGCCGGCGTGGTGCAGGTCCTCGAAGACCAGCATCCAGGGTTTTTGCTCGCCGGCACAGCGCAGGACATTTTCGATCATCGCAAAGACCCGCTCCTGAACGGAGACTCCGCTCTTTGACGACTCCTCCTCGAAGATCGCCACATCTCCGCCGGGGGTCATCAACTGCAGACACAGCTCGGCTTCCTCGCTCGAAAAGCCCCACTCCGATAGTTGTTCGGCCAGATACTCGGCTAGATCATCGGGGTCGACCTGATCGGTATTGAGGATCGTCGCCAATACATCGCGAACCCCCGAAAACCCGCTTCCTCCGCGGGAAAATGTCCCGTCGCCGACCCGCATGATCCCCGCCTCCTCGATGCGCACCCGGATCCACTCCACAAGGCGGCTTTTGCCGATCCCGGCTTCGCCCTCCAAAAAGGCGATGCCGCCCTGGTCGGAGTTGACCGCTTTGCGGACCATTCGCTCCAGGGAGCGCCGCTCCCGTTTTCGGCCGACCAGCGGAGCCCGGGGAGCGCCTCCGGGGCCGAATTGCGAGACATCGCCGCGCATCATATTGGACGGCGGAATCGTCTGACCGCCCCGGCCGCCCAGAAACCCGGGCCTGGACAGATGGCCCGGAGCACTCATATTGCGCGGATCGCCGCCGCGCGGACTGGCCGGGCCGGGACCGGTCGTCGTCCAGGGGGCAAAGCTGAATTGATTGAGGATCTGCTGGAGGGTCTGGCGAACTTCGGCGGCCGACTCGTAGCGCTGCGACGGGTCTTTGGCCAACAGCCGATAGATGCAGCGCTCGAGTTCCGAGGGCAAATCGCCGTTGCGAGGGGTAATGCGCGGGATCTCCTCGTGGAGATGTCCCTGCATAATTTCACTGGGATCGTCGCCCGGATAGGGGGGGCGGCCGGTGATGATTTCAAATAAGATCACTCCCAGCGCATACAGGTCGACGCCGGGTTTGACGGGCTTTCGCCGAAATAATTCCGGGGCCATATAGCGAGGCGTGCCGAGGATGACGCGCTTTTGATCGTCGTCGTCATCGTCGTCGGTCGCTCCCTCGTCGACGCCGGGGGCTCCGTCCAGGTCGAGTCCGTCGGTATGGGTGGCGGCCAGTCCAAAATCGACGAGCTTGATGATCTCTCGGTTCGCGTCGTCGGTGGACAATAAAATATTCGACGGCTTCAGATCGCGGTGGATGATCCCTCGGGCGTGGGCCGCACTGAGGGCACTGAGAATCTGGTCGGTGACCGTCACCAGGCGCAATACGTCGAGCGAGTCGTGCTTGAGTTCGATGAGACTGGAGCCGTCGACCAGCTCCATGGCCAGCCACAACGTCTGGTCGTCGTTGTCGGTGCCGAAGTCAAAGACGCTGGCAATATGGGGGTGATTGAGTCGGGCGACGGCCCGCGCCTCGCGGCCAAAGCGCCGCCGCGCTCGGGCCGTAAATGCCACATCGGAGTGCAGCACCTTGAGTGCCACCTCGCGATCGAGCGACGTCTGTCGAGCCCGGTAGACCGCGCCCATGCCTCCAGACCCGATCTCTTCGGCGACGACAAAGCGCCCCGCAACGGTTGTACCCTCGGAAAGTGTAGCCATCGAGCTCTTCGACCGTCAGTAAGAAAACCGCAACTTCCGTGGCAGGTTAGCGTGTTTGAACTCTCTTTGCATCACTCCAGATCGCGATGTCCGACTCCGACCGGTCAGCCGGCGAAATACAGCGGCGTCCGGCCCTGAACTCCACATCGCCTCGGGCCGCGATACGCGAGCAGTCTACGCGCCGGCGTCGACGACCGCCGTCCGGTCACCGAAGCCCGGCGGCGTTGCCCCCGGGCCCGATGGTGGGTGATACGGCCTCTTATTGCACGATTCGTCCGGCCTCCGGACTATCCGGATCGCGCAGCACATACACCTTATCGCGCTCGGGATCGACGACCCAGCCCGGAAACAGGCTGTCGAGCTCTGAGGAGAGGCCCTCCTCGATTTCTTCGTCGAAATCATCGGCCAATTCCTCGGGCCAGTCGATGCTGTAGACAACGAATTGCTGAGCACTGTCGGGATCGACGCCACCTCCGTGGACGCCGGCGAGCAGCATATTCATAAATCGATCCTCGTCGGGATCGGATTCGAAGTGAACGGCGCCCTGCTCTGTTTCGACCTGTTCTAGAAGGGCAAAGCCGATTTCGAGGTCCAATTCATAGCTCGATCGATACGTCATCAACACACCTCCTGGATGTGAGTGTCATCGCCATCCTCGATGCCCGCACTCCCATCCGAGGGAGCGGGCCGGGACGGCCGAGTTCAGTGTTTTCGACGCCGCATCGAAAAGCGCTCGCACCTCTCGTTATATCGGCAACCATTGGCACATTGCACCGATGGCACCGGTGGATACTGCTCTACGTCAGACCGCTTTTCAGTCGTCCCGGGCCTGTCGAAGCGACAGAATATCGCGGCGAGGATCGGCGCGCTCAACCTCTACGCGCACCTCGTGACCGACCGGGACCTTGTTGCGCAGCGTGCACTTCGATTTATAAGCACAATCGGTCAGGAAAACAGAAACCCGGCTGCCCTGGTCGTCGTAGTGATCGATGACGATCCCGTCGAGCGGCTCGTCGTGTTGGTCCAGATAATACAGCAGCCAGTAGCGCTCGGAGGCCCGGGTCGCCGATGACGCCGACGACATCGCCCGCTCCACACTTCCCAGCACCTCCAGGATGCCATCCTGGTCGTAGGGAAGCGGCTCGTCGAGAATCGCCGCCTTGACCTGGCGCTGACAGACGAGGTCGATGTAGCGGCGGATCGGGCTCGACGCCTGGGCGTAGGTATTGAGCCCCAGCCCGAAGTGGCGGCCCGGCTGACTGGTGGTCTCTCCGCGATTCATCCGATAGATCTGGGCGAAGGTCCGGGCGACCCCCTCGGGGATGGCCTCGATTTCGTCGTCCACAAGGGGCTGTTCGGGCGGCGGCTGGGTCCGAAAGATGGCGGGGATTTCGCGGCGCGCACAGAATTTACCGACCATCTCGTTGTTGAGCACCATCAACTCACTGACCAGGGCCCGCGAACGGGTCTCGGTTTCGACGGATTCGACCTCGACTTCCGGCGGATCGCTGTCGGCGTCGACCTCCATTTCCATGTCGGGCAGATCGAAATAGGCGCCGCCATCCTCGGTGCGCCGGTTGTGGCACTCGTCGGCGACGTGCTCTAAGCGGGCGACCAGGTCCGGGAAGCGCCCCGATTCTTCGCCGTCGAGCATGGCGTCGACCTCGTCGTAGCTGAGTCGGCGATCGACTTCGATGGTCGTCAACAAAATCTCGGAGTCGACGACTTCCAGCGACGCATCGAAGGTGACCAGTGCCGTCAGTGCCGGCCTCGTTTTGCCCGGCAACAGGCTCATCTTTTCTTCGCTCAACTGGCGGGGAAACATCGGGACGCTGCCCGTGGGAAGATACACCGAGGTCCCGCGCTTCTCGGCCTCCCGGTCCAGCGGTCCGTCGCGCTCGATCATGGCCGACGGATCGGTGATGTGGATCGCCAGCTCGAACCCGCCGTCGATGGTGGGCCGACAGGAGAGCGCATCGTCCAGATCGCGCGAGTGAGGTGCATCGATGGTCACCGTCGTCCAATCCGTCATATCCCGGCGATAGGGCTCCGGCTCCCAGGGTTCTTCGACGACCTCCCGGGCGCGCTCGACGATGTCGTCGGGCATCTCGGGATCGATATTGTAGCGATGCATCGCCAGGTTGTAGTGCTCGTCCCAGATGCCGAGCTCGACCATTAAATGAAAGGCCTTGAGCTCCCCGGAGCCGGGCAGCGACACATCGATGTGGTCGTTGAGGTCGTCGAGCCAGTCTTTGGCCTCGCCGCTTCGAAAAAAGTCGTCGCCTTCGGCGGCGTAGTCCTGGAGCAGATACAACGCATTTCGAAGCGCATCATCGCTGTTGATCAATTCGTCGGCCCGCGGTTTGCGCTCGCCTTTTGGCAGCTCCAGCATCTCGCCGATCGACTCCAGTACCCGGTTGCGCTCCCGCTGCTTGGCGAGCTCCGCCTCGCGCTGCTCGCGCAGATTGGCGACCTTGCCATCCGGGCGCGGCTCGTAGGTGTAGCCGCGCTTATTTTTGAAGTAGACCGGATTATCGCGCAGGGCCCGAATCACAGCCAGCACCGACTCGGCGCTGTCGTCGGCAAACATCACTTCTGCGAGTTCGCCGGCCTCCAACACATCGCCATCTTCGCGGACGAATTCCCAGAGCATCTCCAGATCGACGTCGGCGCGCCGCTGGCCAATCGTCGACTCCAGCTCTTGGAGGTTTTTGGAGGCGCGCTCCGGATTGCCCACCGAGCCGGAGCCGAGTTCAAAACTGATGTCGTCGCGCTCGGTACGCATTTCAGCGCCGTCGGCGGCCAGGATCGCCAATTTTTTCTTTCCAATGGTGTCGGTCACAATGGCGATGCGGTACTGATCGCCGTCGTCAAATTCGATGATGGAGCCGATCTCGGGTTCGAAGTCCATAAAATCTCGGGGAGTCAAGTACGGATTGGGAGCGGCGAAGGGAGTCCTCGGGCTGAGCGTAAAATGGGACGCACGACGAGAAAATCAATACAAAAATCCCGGGACCGACCATCGGCCCCGGGATTTCGGGTCGTTCAATGCGGGCTGGAGGCGGCGATCAGCCGGCGGAAATCGTCTCCAGATCGCTGTGGACTTCCAGGTTGGCGTCGGTCTTGTCGCGCACCTCGTCGACGTCGACGCCTTCGGCAATCTCGCGCAAGATCAGGTGGTTGTCGCCGACATCGAAGACGCCGAGGTCGGTGATGATGCGGTCCACCACATCGACTCCGGTCAGCGGCAGCGAACACTCCTGTTTGAGTTTCGACTTGCCCTTGATGGTGTGGGACATCAACACGATGCATTTTCGGGCGCCGGCGACCAGATCCATGGCGCCGCCCATCCCCTTGACCATTTTTCCGGGGATCTTCCAGTTGGCGATATCGCCGTTCTGGCTGACCTGCAAAGCGCCGAGAATCGACACGTCGATATGACCGCCGCGGATCATGCCAAAGCTGGTGGCGCTGTCGAAAAATGCGGAGCCGGGCCGGGTGGTCACCGTCTCTTTGCCGGCGTTGATCAGATCCGGGTCCTCTTCGCCCTCGTAGGGGTAGGGACCGATGCCGAGCAGACCATTCTCGCTCTGCAACACGACTTCGATGCCGTCGGGAATGTAGTTGGCGACCAGGGTCGGAATACCGATGCCGAGATTGACATAGGCGCCGTCTTCGAGTTCCTGACTGGCGCGCTGGGCGAGTTGTTCTCGTTCAAGCGTCATGGGGATCCTCGCTCACATAGGATGCGGAAGTTCAAATCATGGACTGCGTAGTAAGGCAACACCGACGATCAGTCGTCGTTGGGGCGCGTGGTCTTACGCTCGATCCATTTTTCGTAGTGTTCGCCCTCCAGAATGCGCTGGACGTAGACACCGGGGGTGTGGATTTCATTGGGGTCGATTTCGCCGGGTTCGACCAGCTCTTCGACTTCGGCAATCGTGACGTCGGCGGCCATGGCCATGATGGGATTG
>CAYUPT010000191.1:0-7195 GCA_964446725.1 uncultured Bradymonadales bacterium
CAACTCGGCAAGTTAGGATTATTGGGAGTAACGGCGCCGGCGGAATTTGGCGGTTCGGGGATGGATGCCACGGCGGCTGTGATTGCGCACGAGGAGTTGTCGGCCGTCGATCCCGGCTTTTGTCTGGCCTACCTGGCGCACTCGATGCTGTTCGTGAATAACCTGGCGGTCAATGGCGATGAAGAGCAGTGCCAGCGATTTTTGCCGGGGGCCTGTTCCGGTGAATTGGTCGGCGGCATGTGCATGAGCGAACCGGGGGCCGGGACCGATGTTCTGGCGATGAGTACCGTGGCCGAAGAGAGTGGAGATGAATTTATTCTCAACGGTCGCAAGATGTGGATCACCAACGGGGCCGTCGGTGACGGCGAGTTGGGAGATGTATTTCTGGTCTACGCCAAACATGGAGAGCGGTCGGGGCGAGATATCTCGCTCTTTTTAGTCGAAAAGGATACGGAGGGACTGGAGCTGGGCCAGAAGCTCGATGGAAAGCTCGGCATGCGGGCGTCGACGACGGCGGAGTTGGTATTCGACAATGCACGAGTGCCGCGAGAACACCTGATTGGAACGCCGGGCAAGGCGGTCCGTAGTATGATGCGGAATCTCGAAATTGAGCGAGTGACACTGGCGGCGATGAGCCTCGGGATTGCCCGGCGCTGCGTGGAAATCATGAATGGCTACGGCCAAGAACGAGAATCATTCGGTGAGTCACTGAACAAACACGGTCAGATCCAGCGCCATATCGGAGAGAGTTACGCCGAATTTATGGCCGGTCGAAGTTATGTGTACAACGTGGCATCGCAGTTGGGCCCGGAGGGCGCTGGAGATCGTATGGACTCCGACGGCGTCAAACTGTACTGCTCGACGATGGCCAAAAATGTCGCCGACCGGGCCATCCAGGTCCTCGGCGGCTACGGGTACGTCTCGGAGTACGTCGTCGAGCGTCTGTGGCGTGATGCGAAGTTACTCGAAATCGGTGGAGGGACCATCGAGGCCCATCAAAAGAATATCACCCGCGATCTGACGCGACGCGACAAGATTCGTTGAGCGACGTCGACAGCGCCGGGGGGAATGACTGAGCAGCGTCTGGCTAAATCTGGCCCGGTTCGGAATCGTCAGCAGGGAGGTATTGCCCATCATGCGACGTCGGCGGCGACGGCGCGCACCTTGCGAGCCGCTTCGCGCAGGGTGTGGGGGCCGGCGTCGTCTTTGTAGGCGTTTTCGCTCAAGTGGCGACGCCAGACACTGGCGCCGGGCTGGCCGCGGAATAACTGCAGGTAGTGGCGGGTCATGGCCGACAACTTGAGGCCTTTTTCGACAAAGGGCGCGGTGTATTCACAGAGGGCGTCGACGACGTCTAAGCGCGTCGGCGTCGGTGTATCGTCGCCGTAAAAGCGCCGGTCCACACCGGCAAACAAAAAGGGGTCGTCGTAGGCGGCGCGACCGATCATGACGGCGTCGACCGACTCCAGATGTTCGTCGACTTCGTCCAGGCTGTCGATGCCGCCATTGGTCTCGATGACAAGTTTCGGTCGTTCTCGCTTCAGTCGGTGAATTTCGTGGTGTCGAAGGGGAGGGACGTTTCGGTTTTGCTTCGGATCTAGTCCCTCCAGCCAGGCCTTGCGGGCGTGGACGGTAAACCGGCGGCAACCGGCCCCGGCGACGGTGTCGACGAAATGGAGCATGTCATCGTAGCCGTCGAGGTCGTCGACACCGATGCGGTGTTTGACGGTGACCTCAATATCGACGGCCCGGCGCATGGCCTCTACAGCGCGGGCGACATCCTCCGGGGTCTTCATCAGACAGGCCCCGAAGCGCGCCTGCTGGACCCGGTTGGAGGGGCACCCAATATTGAGATTGACCTCGTCGTACCCCCAGTCCTCGGCGATCCGGGCGCTTTCGGCGAGTTCCTCCGGATCGCAGCCGCCGACCTGCAGGGCGATGGGGTGTTCGCATTCATGAAAGCCGAGCAGGCGCTGGCGGTCGCCGTGGATGATGGCGCCGGTGGTCAGCATCTCGGTGTACAGCAGGGTGTGCTTCGTGATCTGGCGCATAAAAAACCGGTAGTGCCGGTCGGTGCGCTGCATCATGGGGGCGATGCTGACGGGGAATTCGAACATCGGTATCAGGTCGCGGGTTCAAGGCAAGGATTGTGCCGTATCAGGGCATCCGGGCTACTGGCGTCGGGGTGGCATCATCGTCGACAATGTCCAGAATAACAGGGAAATCCAGACCAGTTGAGCCATCAACAGATGGGCGAGCTGAATCCATCCCGGAGCGGCGAGCATGATGTTGACCACGCCCAGTACGGTCTGAGCGATGACGGCAAAAAGAGTGTACGTCGTCCAGCGGTCGACGAGTACCGGAACATCTCGGAATCGGACGACCCAACTGAGGATCATCAGGTACAGCGCCAGACCGATGGCGACGATGGGATGAATGATGCGCAATCGGACCAGAAAGTGATTGGTCGCCGATAGATCGTCTCGGATCGACGCAAAGAGCCCTTCTCCAATGGTCGGATCCGTCGGAAATAGGGTGTCTCCCAGAGCGGTGACGGCGCCGGACATGCTGGTGGCGACCATACCGACAATTGCAATGAGCAATAGCCAGGTCAGCGTGGTTCGCCTCGACCACTTCGGAAGCTCCTTTCCCGTCGACCACCAGGCGACCAGGGCGGCGGCGCCGGTCAGGGCCAGGGTATTGACCAGATGGATTGAAATGACGATGGCCCGTGCCGCGGAAGCGTCGTCGCCGACAAGCCCTCCCAGAACCAATCCGGCGCCGATTAGCGACTCAAAGATGATGAAGACCATGGTCACCACACTGGCCCAGAAGACGCGATTGGTTCCGAAACGCCGGTACGCCCAGCCGATCAGGACCAATCCCATCGGGCCCAGAATCCCGGCGGTGACCCGGTGGGTGTACTCGATGAGAGTTTCGTTTTCGGCGATGATGTCTTCGGGAATGAATTCGCCGTGGCAATCCGGCCAGTTGGCCCCGCAGCCGTCACCGGAGCCGGTAATGCGCACCCAGGCGCCAAAAAGGATCACCAGGATCATGTAGTACAAAAAGATCCAGGCGTATCGCGTAAAGTTCTCGCTTGGACCGGGCTTGTCGGCGCTCATGATATTCTCCGGACAGCAGGGCGGTTCGCACAATGACGGAGTAGAGAATCTCTCCGATCCTTTCAACAGGCGACAGCCGGGATTGTATGGGATGTCTCTCGCGTTTGGGATAGGGCGGATTGTCGCGGCCGACGTTGTCGACACGTCTTGTCGCCGGTATCGGCCAGTGTTACACATCTTGCCACAACAGTGATTTTCCGCCGTCGAACCCGCAATGAATCGACGGCGGAGGCGACGTTAGATAACCGTATAGTTCAATAGCGACGAAGGTGTAGAAAGTGAAAGACGCTCCGATGATCAAGGATATGCTCGAGGGTCGGGTCGAGACCGGCCAGACGGTCACCGTAGAGGGATGGGTGCGAACGCGGCGCGACTCCAAAGGTGGATTTTCGTTTCTGGAAGTCCACGACGGTTCCTGTTTTGACACCCTGCAATTCGTCATCGGTGGCGACCTGGACAACTACGAAAGCGAGGTGTTGAATCTGACGGCCGGCTGCTCGGTGCGGATCACCGGTGAACTCGTGGAGTCCCGGGGTGAACAAAGCGTGGAAGTCCAGGCCGATGAGGTGGAAGTCGTCGGTTTTGTCGATGATCCGGATACCTATCCGATGCAGGCCAAAGAGCACAGCCGGGAGCACCTCCGAAAGCACGCTCACCTTCGCCCGCGCACCAATCTCATCGGCGCCGTCACCCGCGTGCGTCACACGCTGACGCGGGCGGTCCATCGGTACTTCGACGAAGAGGGCTTTACCCAGGTCCACACCCCGGTGATCACGTCGTCGGATTGCGAGGGCGCCGGCGAGTTATTTCGGGTCTCCACACTGGATCTGATGAATCTTCCGATCACCGACGACGGCGACGTCGATTTTTCGGAGGACTTTTTTGGACGCGAGGCCTATCTGACGGTCTCCGGTCAACTCAACGTCGAGAGCTACGCTCTGGCGATGAGCAAAGTCTATACGTTCGGCCCCACATTTCGGGCCGAAAACTCCAATACGTCGCGCCATCTCGCCGAGTTCTGGATGGTGGAACCGGAGATCGCATTTGCCGATTTGGATGACGCCGCCGACCTGGCCGAAGACTTCCTGAAGTACATCTTCCGGGCCCTTCTCGAGGAGCGACCGCGGGACATGGCCTTTTTCGACGATCGCTCCGACGTGGGCTGCATCGACCGGTTGCAGGCCTTTGTCGATAGCGATTTTGAGCAGATGGACTACTCCGAGGCCATCGACATTCTGGAGGGCGTCGAGGACGAACAAGACTTCGAATTTCCCGTCTCCTGGGGCATCGACCTGCAGTCGGAGCACGAGCGGTATCTCGCCGAAGAACACGTGGGACGTCCGGTGGTCGTCAAAAACTACCCCAAGGACATCAAGGCCTTCTATATGAAGGTCAATGACGACGAGGAGACCGTGGCCGCCATGGATGTGCTGGCGCCGGGCATCGGTGAAATTATTGGCGGCGCCCAGCGCGAGGACCGCCTCGATGTGCTCGAACGCCGCATCGAGGCGTTGGGCCACGACCTGGAGGAATACGACTGGTATCGCGACCTTCGCCGCTACGGCTCGGTGCCCCACGCCGGCTTCGGACTCGGCTTTGAGCGCACCATCGCCTACGCCACGGGAATCGAAAATGTGCGCGACGTCATCGCCTTTCCCCGAACGCGGCGAAACGTCGACTTTTAGAAGTCGACTTCTTAACAATTACAGGGCGATGCCATGGCGGAATACCAATTTGAGGTCACGCTCAACGAGCACGGCCAGCGCCTCGACAAGATGCTGGCGCGGCGCCTCGATATGGCCATCGACGGCGGATTTTCGAGAAATAAGACCAAGAAGCTGCTCGACGCCGAAAAGGTCGTGTACAACGGCGGCGTCGAGCGCTTCGGGTCGCGCTCCGTCGAATACGACGATATCATCGAAGTCGATGTGGACGCCTCGATCGTCGGCTCGCCGAAGTCCCATGAAAACGTCGAATTAAACGCCGGAGATATTCTCTGGCACGACGACCTGGTTATGGTCATCGACAAGCCCTCCGGTCTGCCGAGTCAAAAGACCCGGGATCCGAATCGGGACTACGCCGTGGCCGCCGTCCAGCGCTACCTCGCGCGCCACGGACAGGATGACCCCTATCTGGCGCTGCATCACCGGCTGGACGTCGGCACCTCGGGGGCCATGGTCTTCGCCTGCGATGAGCGCGCCAACCAGGGGCTCTCAGAGGCATTTGACGAACGCCGGGTTCACAAGACCTATCGCGCAATTGCCCGTCGGACCTCGTCGGATCCGCCGCGGGACGTCGGTCAGTCGTGGGTGGTGGAAAATCATCTAACCCAGCGACGCAGTGCATCGACGACGCGCCAGGTGGCCGTCCATTCCGGCGGCGACTACGCGAGAACCGAATTTGAGATACGCCGTCGGGCCGGGGAAGTCTTCGATGTCGTCGCCCGGCCGACGACGGGGCGGCGCCACCAGATCAGGGTCCATCTCGCCGACAGCGGATTGCCGATTGTCGGCGATGAGCGCTACGGCGGGGTAGACCGTCTGGACGGCGAGGACGTCGAGCGGATGATGCTCCACGCCTGGCGGTTGCGCCTGGACCATCCGGTCTACGACACCGAGATCGACGTCACCAGTCCGATGCCGGAGACCATGGAGAAATTGGTGTGAGCGGTGTGGTGCCGGTGATACCGACGCAGCGCTGCGTTACTCGATGGACTCCAGGAGTTGTCGGAGTGCCGGTGAATCCCAGTCGCGCTCGCCTCGCAGCTCGATATAGGTCTCCAGAAATTGGCGGGTCTGTTCGCCGACCTTGGTGAAGTGAACCTGTAGATACGTCTCCAGATCGAAGGGGGCGGCGATGGGCGCCATCATCAACGCGCCTTTGATGGTCGTTTTTCCGATAAATCGTATTGGAAGCGGAGGTTTGGCGCCCAGGTGATCCTCGATGACCGTCGAGATCTCGTCGCAGGCATTGTCGAAGAGCTCGCGATGGTCATTGGAGCGCTTGAAGGTATCCATCGACCAGTCGACGCTCTCCAGCGAGGCGACAAGTGGCATCAACACGCCGCTTCCAAAGGCCGAGAGCCGGGCCAGGTTGTCGACCTGGCGGGTGCTCATACCGCCGGATTTCAGAGACTTCATAAGCGGCCGGAGGTGCTCGTCGGGTCCGTCGAACATCGCCGGCGTAAGCGGCGGCAGCCAGTAGGCGGTGCCCGGGGCGTCCGTTGTTTCACCGGGCAATGGGGCGGGATAACTGACGGCCGTGATAAGGCCCGTGGCCAGACGCTCTTCTTCGACAAATTGGGCGATGTAGTCTCGGTCCTCTAACCCCGGTGTCAGAGAGACGATCGCGGCGTCTCCGAGCGCTTCGGTCAGCTCCGATAGCCAGGGGCCGCGCAATGCAGTCGACGGGATACAGAGCACGGCGGCGTCGTAGTCCGCATCTTCCAGCTCTTCAGGAGCGGTGTGGACGGCCTCGGGAGCGAAGTGCTCCGGGCTGTCGAGCCCCTTTTTTCGGTTGTAGAGTCGGTAGCCCTGTTCGGCGTCATTGACGTACTTTGGTTTGACGTAGACTCCGACAGTGGCCCCTCCGCGCTGGAGCATATGTCCGTAGAGTTGGCCGATAGAACCGGCGCCGACGATAAGTACATTCATCATGTCATGTCCCAGATCAGAGACGAGTGGGGGATTTATTCTGTGTACATCATGCCAGCGCCGACGCGGCTCGCCCAGCCGTCGAGTGCCTGCAGATCGATGCCCAACGTATCGGCAGTCCGACATAGATCATCGGGCATCGGGGCCTCCATGTGGTCGAGCGGGGCGGCGCGGTCGGTGACGATGGCCAGCGCGTGCAATGCGTGGCGATCGTGGTGGCCGCAGGGAATGGCGTTATAGCGCTCTTCACCAATGAGCGGGCAGCCGATGTGTTGCATGTGGGCCCGTATCTGGTGGGTTCGCCCGGTGTGGAGTCGGGCGACGACCAGGCTGTAATTTCCAGTCGTCGACAACTGCCACACCTCGGTGCGGGCCTCTTTGCCGTCGTCATTGACCTCGACTTCCGTATATCCCTTC
>CAYUPT010000192.1:0-7184 GCA_964446725.1 uncultured Bradymonadales bacterium
TCGTCGTTAGTGTCGTTATCGTCGTTGTCGCCGTTGTCGTTGTTTTGTTGGTTGTCGCCATTGTCGCCATTGTCGTTGGTGTCGTTATTCTGAGTATATTCGTTGTCGGCGTTATCACCGTTGTCGACGGGTTCGCCGCCGCAAACGACGGTCAACGAGAATACGGCCAATAGCGAAATCGCGAATAGAACGGTGCGTAGCGGTGACATACTGAAATCCTCTTGAGGTAAAGAACAGAGCGCAGCTCAGAGAGTATCTGGTCCTACAAAACACCGGACTGCGACAGAATCCGTCGGTAGGCCTCGAGCGTCTGTCGCGCACAGTGGCGCCAGCTAAACTGGTCGGCTCGCTTCCGGGCCCGGTGCTGCATCTTGTCGTGGTACTCATCATCGTACAGCAATCGCCGCAGCGCGGAAGCGATCTCGGCGGGGTCTTCCGGATCGACGAGAGCCGCCGCGTCACCGCAGACTTCGGCGGTGGCCCCAAAATCAGAGGTCACCACCGGGGTATTGCAGGCCATCGCCTCCAGCGCCGGCAGCCCGAACCCCTCGTACAGCGACGGAAATAAAAAGGCCCGGGCCATCGAATACAGGGCGCGAAGCTCGCCTCCCGAAACGTAATCCAGGCGAATGACTCGGGAGTTTAGACGGGGATCGTCGAGGACGGCATTGAGCTCTTCGGTGTCGGTGCGCCCCGACTTCGGACGGCGCACCACCACGAAATAGACCTCCGGATCGTCGGCAAAGGCCTCGACGAAGCCCCGGGCGGCGCCGGGGTGGTTTTTGTAGGGCGAACCCTGGCCGACGACGAGTACAAACGAGGTTCTGGGAGCCAGCCATTTCGACAATTTCGGCCAGGCCTCTTGGGGCGGCCGGGGACGAAAAAAGGGATCGACACCGTTGTAGGTAACATCGACGCGACCGGCGGCATCGGGGAATCGCTCCTCGATGGCCCGACGAGAGTGTTTGGAGACGGTCAGCACCGCCGACGCCTGGCGCACGGCCCGGGGCATAAACGTCCGATAATACGTCCCGGTCACCAGCCGTCGGAGGATCCCCGGTGTAAATAGCGAGGAGTCGAGAAGCCACATGATGTCGTGGATCGTAACAACTGCCGGCACCGGCAGCGTCCGGGGGACGAATCCAAAGGGCGAGTGAAAGAGATCGACGCCCGTAAAGTCGACGCACTTCGACAGCACAAAGCGCGTCGACAGCGACGACGGGTCGGCGCCAAAGGGCTGGCATTGGATCCGCTCGTCGTCGATGGGCCGCGGCCGATTCGGATGGGTGATCAGATGCAGTCGCAGCCGGTCATCGACGTCCAGAAGGCCCCGGAGCAGATACTCCGTGTAGCGTCCAATGCCCTTGGTGGTGCCGTCGAGATAGCGGGCGTCGACCATGACGGTGGCATCCGTCGACATCGCCGGCGAGGACTTCGATGTAGCCGTTGAAGATTCCATAGTGCGCCGTTTATAGCACGCATCGGCAGGGCCACAACCTCGACCCAACTCCGGTGACATTGAGCTAAACAGGCGGTGCCGTTAGTCTCGGTGCGCCAGTGGAAACGAGCGAATTTTTGGAGTGGACCGACGATGATCAAAGATCGTCTCAGAGAGGGCTTCGACTACTACCTGCGCGAGGTCGTTGGCCGCCATCCCGGGTGGCTGGCGCTGGCCAGCCTGGTGGTCACACTGCTGGCGATCGGCGTCGTCGCCACCCAGTGGAATATCAACAGCGACTTCCAGCAGTTGTTGCCCGGCGACTCCGAGGCCGCCCAGGCGATGCAGGAAGTCAGCGACCGCGTCGGCTCCGGTTCCTCGCTATTTGTGGTCATCGACTCCCCGGACCGCCAGGCGAACCGCGACTTTGCCTACGATTACGCCGAAGCGCTCCGGGCCCATCCCGACGTCGCCCTGGCCCACTTCCACAACGACAAGGAATTCTTCGAACGACATAAATTGCTGTACGTCGACGCCGACGACCTCGAGCAATTGCATCAAGAGGTCGAGAATCGCATCCGCGACGAGCGCCGGCGCCAAAACCCGCTGTACGTCTCACTCGACGACGGCGATGACCCGGTCGACACCTCCGATATCGAGGAGACCTACGAACAGCAGGCCCACCAAGACTACCGCGAGTACCTGGAGGCCGACGACGGCTACTCACTGACGATTGTCGTCCGCTTTTCGGAAGCGTCGACCGACCTGGAGACGACCCGTCGGCTACTCGACGAAATCGAAGAGTTGGGCCTGGATCTGGAGCCGGAGCGCTACCACGAGGACATGACCCTGGAGTTCGGCGGCGGTCTCGTCCATCGCGACGGCGAGTACGCCTCGATTGTCGACGATATCCAGCTGTCGGCGGTCTTTACGCTGGTGGGCCTATTTTTGCTGGTATCTCTGTATTTTCGCAGAACTCGCGCTGTCGCGCTGCTGCTCGTACCACTGCTGATGGCCGTGTTGTGGACCTTTGCTCTGGCCTTTTTGATCTTCGGTGAATTGACGACGATCTCGGTCTTTGTCTTCGCCATTTTGCTGGGCCTGGGCATCGACTTCAGTATTCACCTGCTCAATGGCTACGACCGAGAGCGCCTCAATGGCCACGAGCCACTGGAGGCGTTGGTCGCCTGCTACAACTCGGTGGGCAAGGCCACGATTATGGGGGGGACAACGACATTTGCCACATTTATCGTCCTGTCGTTCGCCCAGTTCCGGGGGCTGAGCCAATTCGGCCAGGTATCGGCGATCGGCGTGGTCATGATGGTATTGGCCGTCATCGTCGCGCTGCCGGCGCTGTTATTGACCATCCAGCGCCACTGGCCCCATACCCCGAAGCGAGACAAGACCGCGCAGGTCGTTCTCTCCTTTGACCGGTGGTTTACCTACGACAATCTGGGACGGGCGGTGCCCTGGATGCTGGCGCTCAGCGTCGTCTTTACCGCCCTGGCAGCCTGGCAGGTCCCGAATCTGGAATTCGAGGAGAATTTCCGCACCATCGGCGACGTCGAACCGCCCTGGCAGACCTGGTTTGAGAAAAGTGAACAAGAACAGAGCATCGCCGAGGCCCGCCGGGCCGGCGAAGACGTGGCCGCCGATGTCGAAGAGCGCACTCTGGAAGTGCGCGAAGCCATCGACCCCGACAGCTTCGTACCGGAACGCGAACACCACACCACCGGCGACAAATACACCAGCGCACTCCAGGGACAGCACTCGTCGACGCCGACGCTGTTGTTGATGGACCATATCGACGATGCCGCCCTGGTTCAGCGCCATCTATCGCAACTCAAAGACGACGGCGAATTGGAGACGGTCCGCTCGCTGTCGTCGATCCACGCCTTTATGCCGGGCTCCGATGACGAGCAGCAGCGACGCCTGGAGATCATCGCCGATATCGAGGCGACGCTCGCCGACGAGGATCTCGATGAGATGAGCGACGGCGTCCGCGGCGACCTCCAACAACTCGAGGACCTCAGCGGCATCGACCGCCCGATCTCGATCTACGATATGCCCGAATGGACCAAGCGGATGTTCCGGGAAGCCGGCCCGCAGGCTCGGACTCCGGCGGCCGACGAGGAATTTGCCTTCGAGTATTTGATCTACGTCAACGAGGCCATCGACCACATGGTCGGCGACCAGGCCCGCCAATTTCTGGGCGAGGTCCAGCGCGGCGTCGCCGAAACCGAGGTCGATGTGCGCATCGGCAGCCAGTCCTTTATCTACACGGCGATGCTCGACGAGATCCGCCACGACGGCGCCGTCATGCTCGGCATTGCCATGATCGTCGTATTATTGTTGCTGACGCTGTACTTTCGCAGTCCGCTGCGGGCTGGCATGGCATTGATCCCGCTGACCGTCGGCGCCATCTGGATGTTCGGCTTTGCCGCCTGGTTTGGGATTCGCCTCGACTTTTTTAACGTCGTCATTTTGCCGGTCATCATCGGCATCGGAATCGACGACGGCCTCCACGTCTATCACCGCTACCTGGACCTGGGCCAGGGCTCGATCATAGAAGTGACCTATCACGTCGGCGCCGCCGTGGGGATGACGACCGTCACCTCGATGGTCGGATTCGGCGGGCTGGCCATTACCGACTACGCCGGACTGCAGTCGATCGGCTATCTGGCAATTACCGGGCTGGCCGCCGCCTTTCTGGCCACAATCTTGATACTTCCGGCCCTGTTGTGGGTCGCCGAACACTTCCAGTGGCGACTGGTACTTCCGGAGCACCAATACGATCCGGATTGAATGTTCACCGCTGCGCCCCGTCTAATCGATGACGCGGCGCTTTGAGATGGCCGCCCCTGCAGATGAAGACGCGCCAATGTTCGAATTCCAAGGACGAATGCCATGAATACCCTGTTGAGATGCCTGATGGTCTGCGCAGCGATTTCGGCGGTGCTTCTTTCGGCGCCGATGACAACGACGGCCTCGGCCTCCGGTTCGGTATCGGTCAACGACCTGATTCCGAGCATGAGCTCCGGTCAGGCCTACTCCGAGCGCTACAGCTTTGCCGTCGATCTCGACAACGGCGGTCACGTCGGCATGAACTGGACGATCTCCAATCTCGGAATTCGAAACGGCTACGGCGCCGCCGAAGTCCGGGTGCGCCATCCGGATATCGATAATTACGAATCCAGCGAGCGCGAACGCCGAAGCAACTGGTCGTATGACGAAAATAGCTTTTCGCTCGATATCGCCGACGCCACCGTGCGCGCCGTCGACGACGGCGTCTTCGAACTCAACTACGACGGCGGCGATGTGCGCGTCGAGCTTCGCTTCGAAAATTCCATCGATATGTGGCAGCCCGACGCCATCGAAGATGGAAGCGACTTCTATCGATTTACCATGGTCTCCCCGCGGGCCAACGTCACCGGACGGATCTACCTCGACGGCCAGTGGCACGACGTCACCGGCACCAACTCCGGCTACGCCGACCACGTGGTGACCAATGTCGCTCCCTACAACCTGGCGAGTCGCTTTACGCGAATGCGTCAATACGACGACGACGTCTTTGTGATGTGGCGTGAAGTCGGATTGACCGATGACTTCGGTGGCGGCTCCAACACCTGGGTCGTCGTCGGCGTCGGCGACCAGCTCGTGTACGCCGACACCAACCCCGAAGTCCGCTACGGCGACCTGGAGCGCGACGACGAGACCGGCTACTACGTCCCGGACGCCATCCAGGTGCTGAGTCAACAGGGCGACGACGAGCTGCGGCTGACGCTTCGACGCAACGAACACCACCGCACCGATTTGCTCGCCCACCACGGGCGGATGGCGCGCATGGTCGCCAGCGCCGTCAGCGATCCCTATCAATACGACGTCCACGGCGAATACGCCCTGCAGGTCAACGTCGGCGACCGCCGACTGCGCCTGATGAGCGACGGCCATGTCACCATCGATTACGTCAATCATTGATCGGTGGCCCGATCGGGGCTTGTCAGCACCGATTCCGGCCTTATTACTTTACGAGCCCGGTGCACGTCCGCTCAACGACCATCCAGAGGCGTGTACCCGTTTGAAATTGCCCGGTAATCGGACGTACAGCCAAAAGAGGAATCATGGATCGATTCGGCACTAGAGAATTTCGGGAATTACTGGAAATTAACGCCGTCCCCGCGGTCTCGATCTATATGCCGATCGAGCGCCAGGAGATGACCAACAAGGCACTGCGCCTTCAATTTCGGGCCCAGGTCGACGAAGTCGTCGAGCGGCTCGAGGCCTCCGACCAGGTCGAGCCAGAAGCCTACGCCCCGGTGGTATCGCGACTTCGCGAAATGGTCGAAGAGCGCGACTTCTGGAATCGCTCCGGCGATGGCGTCGCCGTCTTCGTCGCCCCCGGCTTTGAAGCCGTCTACTTCTTGCCGGTGGCCTTCGACAATCAGACCGTCGTCGGCACCAACTTCCATACCCGATCTTTGCTCGACCACATCGCCGCTCCCTCCGACTACTGGGTGCTGGCCATTGGAGAAAAGGAAGTCTCGTTCTGGGAGGGAACGCCCACCGGGGTGGAATCCATCGAAATCGACAACCTCCCTCAGACCCTCCAGGAGGCGCTGCTGATCGAACAGGAGCCCGACCAGGACGGTCTCAACTACCAGACCGGAAGCAACTACACCTCCGGCGGCTCGACGACGGACTCCGGCGGCAGTCGCTCTCTTCCGTCGCCGATGTACCACGGTCACGGCGGCGGAAAAGAAGAGCACAAGGCCTATCTACGGCGCTACTTCTCGGAGGTCTCCAAGGGGATCCGCGAGTACCTCGGCGGCGCCGAGGGACCGGTCATTTTGGCGGCCGTCGACTTCTGTCATCCTCTCTTCAAGAAGGCCAGCAAGCTGCGCAACCTGGCCGACGAAGGCATCGAGGGCAATGTCCACCACTGGAATGACTCCCAGATCTACGAGGCGGCCTGGCCGATCGCCAAACGCCAGATGAACCAGCGCATCGACGATGCTCTCCAGCGATGGGAACGGGCCTTCGGTCGCGGCAATGCCGAGACCGACCCGTCGACGATCGGACGCCGCGCCGTCCAGGGCCGAATCCACAAGCTTCTGCTCGACGAAGATGCCGAGCTGTGGGGCCAATACGACCGCACCACCGGTGAGGTCGAGCGACTGGACAACAACGACGCCGGCGATGAAGACGGCGCCCTGGCCGCCGACGTCTTCGACGAAATCGCGGAGACCGTCATCCAACTCGGCGGCGATGTCGTCGTCATCCCCTCCGACCGGATGCCCGTCGACTCCGGCATCGGCGCCATTTTGCGCGGGAACGGCGGCTAACCGACCGATTGCGAGTCCGGCGGTCTTGATCCCGGCTCGCAATACGGGGAGTAAAACGACCCGTACTTTCATCGCCATCGATTGCGAGTCCGGCGGTCTTGGCCCCGGCTCGCAATACGGGGAGTGTAACGACCCGTACTTTTACCGCCAATCATTGCATTGCGAGTCCGGCGGTCTTGACCCCGGCTCGCAATACGGGGAGTGAAACGACCCGTACTTTTACCGCCCTCAGCCTCGGCTGGGGGTTTTTTCGTCGTATGACTCCACTTTCCCAGCCCCGACTCTTTTCCTTTTGCGACGATCGATCCCCGGGCTCCCCCCGGGGCGGTGATTGTACGTCGCTCCCATCGGTCGCGCCGTATCGGCAGCCGGGGCGCCGCCCTACGGGCTCTACCCCGGACTGC
>CAYUPT010000193.1:0-2839 GCA_964446725.1 uncultured Bradymonadales bacterium
CGGTGACCGGGGCTTTTTGGAGGAGGCTCGGCCGGAGTTGCCGGGTGATAAGGTGGGTCCGATTATCGACATTCTGGATGACGCGATGCCCAGGTCGCGCTCGATTCTGGTTGACCTGTTGAGCCGTGAGGTTGAACCGCCGGTCAAATTGCGGGCGCTTAACGTCGTCGACGGGACCTGGGAGGAGTCCACCGAGATCCGGGATTGTCTGGTGCCACTGATCGAGGCCAATCATACCGAACTTCGCGTCGAGGCGGCTCGCCAACTCGGCGAGGCCGCTCCGCAACACGTCTACCGGGTCCTGGAGTCACAATTTACCCCGGAATTGGCGGGACGACCGGATAATGAGGTCGAGCAATTGCTTCGGGTCTTCGTCGAACACGGTGGAGAAAAGGCAGTCAGCCGCCTCGAGGATCTCGTTCAGCGAAAGAAGCTGGCCAACGAAGAAGATGTGGAGCTTGCCGTCAAGATCGTCAATGCCCTCATCAAGAAACCGACACGGCAAATTGTGGATTTGTTGGAGTCGACGGCCAATAGCTGGACGGTGGCCGGGCCCATTCGATCGACCTGCAAAGAGGTCCTGGAGTTGATCAAACGCTGATCGAAGCGGGCCCCAACCGCCGCGTCTCCATGGCCAGGTTACGGACTTTTGAACTCAGAGAGCGCTATGACAGAAGACAATCGACAGGTCTCCGATACCGCCGCCTCCGGTCGCACGCCGAATGAGGTCGACATGCAGGAGTTCGGGCGGTTTTTCGTCGATAGCCTGTATCGAATCCTCAAGGTCGCTTCCATCTATAGCGTCGACCACAATCAGACGCGGGAGGCCATCGACGAGTTTATGCCCTCCTTTAAGGAGAGCGTATCAAAGGTCGAGACCGGAGCGATTTCGGTAGTTGTCCGCGGCGAGTTGTGCAGCGTCAACGGCGAGACGTTGAAGCTCAAGCGACGCGAGCAAGAGCGGCTCGACGAGTTGCAGAGTATCTTTCAGGCCGCACACATCCGGGGGCTGATATTTGATCAGTCAATGTCCGCTCAGAATCTGGGGAAGTTTCTCCAGGAGCTCAATGCCGTCGCCGATCAGTCCTCGGATCTCGAAAATATGGAGCATGTGCATGTCGACAATATCGACATCGACCATGGCTCTCCCGACCAGACGATCATGGAGTCCGTCGCCAAGGTCAATAAAGGGATGTATATCGCCCACATCTACATCCGGGCCCTGGTCAAAGTCGAAAATATGCACGACCAGGTTCGCGAAAGTGGCGATCCCGATGTGCCCACCGGCGTCGTCCGGCGCATTTTGCAGTCGGTCTCGGAGTTGCTCGATGACGATGACTTCATGATTCTGGGACTGCTGCCGATGCGCCTTGTGGCTCCCGGAATCAGTTCGCACTCCGTCAATGCGGCGATCTATTCGATGCTCATCGCCGACCGACTGGGGCTGACGCAACAGACCGTAGCCTACGTGGGCATGACGACGATCTATCAGGATATCGATCGGTTGATCGGTATCTCAGTCGGTCAGCGCGATCGGGATTCCGGACTCGACTCGCACCGACAATTCTCGGCCAATATGCGAGATGTCGCCGAGATGTTCGAACACATCGGCGGCGACGTGGTCTCTACACTTCGCACGCTGCTGACCTACGAGCGAGGATGCGACCACAACGAAAAAGTGGGGCGACCGTTTTATCGAGAGGAGCGAAATCTCCATCTGATCAGTCGAATTGTCGATATTGCTCGCACGTACGACTTACTCATCCAGGGACTTCAGGGATACAAGTCGCGACGTCCCGATCTGGCAATTCAGTATCTGGAGAGTCGGGCCGGAGAGGTCTTCGATAAACACCTCGTCGATTTACTGGTGTCGACGCTGGGGATGTATCCGGTGGGTACGACGGTGCGTCTGACCTCCGGAGAGCGAGCGGTCGTTATTCGAACGCCGGATCCGGCCGCCGATCCCCGGCGTCCGGCGGTGCGATTGCTCGACGAGCAAAATCCGACGACCATCGACCTGTCGAATGACCAGTATCAGAACATCGAGATCGCGAGCTCCATCGAAGTCGATGATATCGGAAACGACCCCTCCCAGGTATTTTTGCTGACTTGATGGGACGGTCCCGGGGCAGCGCCGATCATCCGGTCGACGCCATCGAGGATAGAGCGCGGCGGGTGAGCCGTCAGTCGATGGAGATGATATCTTCGCGATACAGTTTGGTGAGGACTGTCAGCGTCTCGAGCCGCGACATCGAGCTCATATCGAGAATATCTTCAAAGGTCAGAAGACCGTCGATCTGACTGATGAGGAACCCGGCCCGGTGGTCCAGATCCAGGTTGGCCACTTCCGCCATGGATACGCTCAGCGACGGAGTGTGCATCAGCGATCCGAGCTCGTCGGCGTACAGCCGCTCGAGTTCGCTCTCGAGCTGAGTTTCGAGCTGGCGAGCGCGTTCGGATTCGCCATCGACTTCCAGCACCGCCTCCACCAATTCCATGGCCTGTTCGAATTCAGCGTCCTCGTACAGGTTCCGGGCTTCTTGAAGGGTTGCGTCAATCGCCGCCTCCGGGTCTTCGACGTCGGCCTGGTCGTCGACTTCCTCGAGTACAAACGACGATTGCTCAACGGCGTCCATCGGTTCGTCTCGGACGCCTGTGGGAGCTTCGTGGGCAAACGGGTTGGTATCTTCGTTGCCGCTGGACTCCTTGGATTCAAAGACACCGGTGGGAGGCTGACTATTGGAGTCCTGGGGAGCCGGAGTCTCGGCTGAGGAGGGAGCGACCATCGGCTCGCCGCGATATCCGGGCGTCGATTCAGAGCGCGACTTCGGCGGCGTCG
>CAYUPT010000193.1:2849-7156 GCA_964446725.1 uncultured Bradymonadales bacterium
GATGGGGGCTCGGAGGGCGGACTGGAAGCGCTCTCATCGCTGGCCGAAAGCTCTTCGCCGAGAGCCAAAAACTCGTCATCCGGTAGTGGTGTGTCAAATTTCTCGCCGCCCGGCGGCGGAGTGGGCGTCGGTTCTGAGGCGCCACTGGATGGCGGGGAGGTGCCGCGCGCAGGAGTGGCCTGCGATTGTCGAAGGGTTTCGGCGTCCACATCTTGAAGGCGCGGCGTGGGCTGGCGCGACCGCTGGGCGGATTCGTCCGGCAGCGGCGTCTCTCCGGAGTTCGGTGTGCCCGGCGACGTCGGGGCATCGGCAGCGGAGGGACTTTCGGGAAACGGCGACGGCGTATTAGAGCGACTGCTGTCCGATTCGGCATCGCCGCCATCGATCGGAGGTGGAAAAAAGGAGTCATCGTCATCGGGGGGAGTGGCGTAGTCCATATCCTCGACGGCGGCCTCGGGAGCACTCCCAAATGGGTCGCTGTCGAAGTCATCGCCCGACGTCTCATCGGCACCCGAGGAGCTCTCCGGTCCGAGATCGAAATCGAAGTCGTCGGAGTCCTCATTGTCGTCGGTACCGGGCGAGCTTTCGGGTCCGAGATCGAAATCGAAGTCGTCGGAGTCCTCATTGTCGTCGGTACTCGGGGAGCTTTCGGGTCCGAGATCGAAATCGAAGTCGCCGGAGCTTTGATTGTCGTCGGGACCAGAGGAATTGTCGGGGCCGAACTCGAAGTCGAAGTCGTCGGAATCCTGTTGGGCGTGCTGATTCGGAGATGACGCTGGAGTGATTTCGGAATCCACACCGCCGCCGGAATCATCGCTCAGTGATGATTCGTCGAGGCCGAAGTTGAAGTTGTCGGCGCTATCGGATTGCGGCGTCGGTTCCTGATTCGAAACGTCGTCGTCCTCCGAGATCTGACCGGGGGCCTTGAATTGCTGGCGCGTTCGCCGTTGATGGGGATCGTCAGTGTCGTCCGGTAGTTCGTCTTCCTTGCTTTCGAGGCCGTAGTCCTCGAGGGGGCTGGAGATGGACGAACCAAGTGCAAAATCGGCATCCGGTGGTTCGAGGCCGGCTTCGGAGTCTCCGTCGGCTACTGCCAACGAGGTGGCATCGCTGAGGGCTTGGAGCTGGGCGGCGTCGAATTGCCGGGTCTTTTCGCGACTGTCGCCGGGGGCCTTGAACTCGCCGGTTGAAGTCGATGACGACGTCGACTCCAGCGACTGCTCGATAGCCGCCGACGACTCGTCGCCGGTCTCGCGGTGAGATTGAGGCATCGGTGTGGAGTCGGCGCCAAAAAAGCTGTCGTCGGCGTCTTCCACGCTCCCGAACGGGTCGGAGTCGGAGTCGGACTCCGGCGACTCCTGTGCAGACGCGTCGTCATCGGCCTCCGGCGCGGCGGGCACCGGAGTGGGATCAACGCCGTAGGGCTCGTCGAATTGAAATTCCTCCGATGGCGGGAACGATCCCGGCGGTTCCTCGGGAGCAACCTCGTCTTGTTCCGGTTGTGTCTGCTGCGAACCCTGGGAATCTGTGGTTTCCGTCGACGGTGTGTCGTCGAAGTCGTACAGATCGTCGACGTGGAGTTCCTCGGAGGGCGGAAAGGAGCCGTGATCGGATTGCGCCTCGGGTTCGCTTTCGGAGTCGTCGCCATCTCCGGGAGATGGGCCCCAGTTGATCTCGTCGGAATCGTCCGGCGGGGACGAGAACTCCTCGTCGGATTGATCGCCGAAGTCGATGTCATCAAATGCCGAGTCGTCCGTCGATGACGGCGAGGAATCGAGATTGAGCTCGATATCTTCGAAATCCGACTCTTCTTCTACCGAGACAAACCCGTCGTCATCTTCCAGTTCATCGAGTCCGTCCATGCCGTCATCGACACTGACAAAATCATCATCACCGAAGAGGTCGATGTCATCGAAGCCATCCGATGAGGCATCGGATGGCGGGGGGGAGTCGAGTTGTTGACGCTGGCTGTCGATCCATTGGCGGACCTCCTCGAAGTCCGCTGCCTGAGGGTCATTGCTAAAGGACTCCACCAGCTGCGCCGATTGGCGGTCATCGAGACCATTCATCCGCAGCACGCGCAAAAACGCGAGGACGTCGGCCGGTTCGCCGTTATCGAGGGCCGACTCGAGCGAATCGAGGTAGGTCGCGATCTGAGATGTATTGTCAGCGTTACTCATGGAGACCAAACCGAAGTTCGACCGAAAGACGATGGGGCGATAGCGTCGTCATTTGCTCTCGACGGCGGCCCGGACGGACTGCAAGATCTGCTCGAGGTCTTCGCCGGCTTCGGCCAGGGCGTCGGCATCGCTGGACTCCAGCGACTGGCGCGCCTCGTCGATCAACGTTGTTGCACGGGGCTTGAGGTCGCGCAGAACGTCAGTATCGCCGGCATCATCCCGGTCGAGAAGATTCTCGATTTCACGGATGTTTTTGCGGATGCTGCTTCGACGGGCCTCCAGTTCCTCGCTCTGTTTGAGCTCGACGAGGTAGTCCTCGTTCTCCTCGATCATATCTTCAATTTCGTCCTCACTGAGCCCGCTGGTGGCGGTGACGGTAATGGACTGTTCTTTGCCCGTCTCCAGATCTTTGGCGTGGACTGAGACGATGCCGTTGGAACTGATTTCGAAGGTCACCTCGATTTCGACCTCGCCGGCCGGGGCCCGGCGCAGATCACTGAGGACGAATTCGCCGAGCAATTCATTTTGTTCGGCCCGTTCACTCTCGCCCTGCAATACGACAATTTTGACGGAGGTCTGATTGTCGCGAACCGTGGTAAAGACGTGGCTGTGACTGGTCGGAATCGTCGAGTTGGCCTCGATGAGTACCTCGAAGCCACCGCCGTGGACCATAATGCCCAGGCTGTGAGGAGTGACATCGAGAAGGAGGACGTCGTCGGAGCCCTCCATGAGCGCATCGCCCTGGACGGCGGCGCCGATGGCCACCGCTTCGTCGGGGTGAACCTGTTTCGACGGGGCCTCTCCGAAGTACTCCTCGACCTCCTGTTGGATAAGCGGCATTCGCGTCATGCCGCCGACCAAAATGACATCGTCGATATCCTCGGTCGTAAGCCCCGATTCCTCCAGGGTGGCATCGCAGATTTTGAGGGTGCGCTGGATGAGGTCAATCGATAATTCCTCGAATTTTTCGCGACTCAGATCGGTCTGAAGATGGAGCGCTTCGCCATCGTCTTCACTGTGGATGAAGGGAAGGCTGATCTCGGTCTCCTCCATATTCGACAGCTCGATTTTGGCCTTTTCGGCGGCGTCTCGAAGTCGCTGGAGGGCCATTTCGTCATTGCGCAGATCGACCTTGTGTTCGCGTGCGAACTCAAAGGCCAGATGTTCGATGATACGGGCATCGAAGTCCTCGCCACCCAGGAAGGTGTCGCCGGCCGTCGACAGTACATCGAAGACCCCTTCGTGGATGTCTAGGATCGAAATATCGAAGGTGCCGCCGCCGAGATCGTAGATGGCGACGGTGGAGTCCAGCGTCTGACCAAACCCGTAGGCCAGCGCGGCGGCCGTCGGTTCATTGATGATGCGCACCACATCGAGGCCGGCGATGCGGCCGGCGTCTTTCGTCGCCTTGCGTTGATTGTCGTTGAAATAGGCGGGAACAGTGACCACCGCCTTTTCGGGCTCGTCGTCCAGGAAGTCCTCGGCGACGATTTTCATCTCTTGAAGGATCATGCTCGAGATTTCGGGCAGGCTGTATTCTTTGCCCCGAATCTTGATTCGAGCATCGTCGTGCGGGCCCTTGATGATCTCGTAGGGCGATGTCTCGATGCAGTGACGGACCTCCGAGGAGTCCCACTTGCGGCCGATCAGTCGTTTGGCGGCGTAGACGGTGTGTTCGGCGTTGGTAATGGCCTGTCGTTTGGCCATCTGGCCGACAAGTCGGCGCCCGCTGTCGGTGATGGCGACAACGCTGGGAGTCGTCTTGTAGCCTCCCTGATTGGGAATGACTTCTGGCGTGCCAGCTTCGACAACGGCCACGCAGGAATTCGTCGTTCCCAGGTCGATACCGATGATGCGTTCCATGGAATCTCCTTGCGGGGAGGTGCAATATTGGGGGTTACTGACGTTGGAGACGGGCGATGCGTTCGCTGAGTTCTGAGTCGTCGGCATCGCCGCCGGCCTCCAGGGCCATTTCGTAGTGGTAGAGTGCGTCGTCGTCGGCGCCCTTCGCTTCGTAGATGGCGCCGATGAGTTGGAGCGCCTCCACCGGTGAATCCTGAATTTTCTGGGCGGCTCGTGCGAAACTCGTGGCATCATCCAGGTGTTCACCGCGCTCGAGAAGCGACC
>CAYUPT010000194.1:0-7129 GCA_964446725.1 uncultured Bradymonadales bacterium
CGATGGGTTCGTCGGAGGACGAAATACTTCGCGCCAGCAGGTTGTGCTGACTGTCGACGTACGCCGGCGGCGGGTCGCAATTGGCGCAAAATCCGCAGTGGCGACCGAAGTCGGGCTCTGTCCCAAAGTGACTCAGCAGTGAATTCTGAAAGCAATCCGATGCACTGGTGTACTCAGTAATTCCGGCGATCTGCTCTTTGGCAATCCGGCGACGCTCCGAGAGCCGATCAAATTCGATATCGAGCTCCAGCGGTTCAAGGTCATCGACGACCTCCAGCGATCCCCGGCTGCGCCGGATATGACCGGCGCGAGACAGTAACTGCAGACAGGTCTCGACGGCCATGGGATGAATCTTGTCGCCGGGCCCGAAATTGGCCGACGAAATCTTCTGGGCATTGATCTCGTGTTCGCCGTCGCCGAGAGACTGCAAATACAGCCAGACGCGAATGACTTCCATGCGAAGCGGATGCGTATTGTCGGCGAACCACTCGTGGATTCCGGTATCGGCGCGGTTAAACAACAGCAGACAATGCGCCGGCTCCCCGTCGCGCCCGGCGCGGCCGGCCTCCTGGTAGTAGGCCTCGATACTGCCCGGCGCGTTGTAGTGGATGACGGCCCGTACGTCCGGTTTGTCGACGCCCATCCCGAAGGCATTGGTGGCGACCAGGACCGAAACCTCGTCGTCCATCCACTCCTTCTGGATCGTCGAGCGGCGCGAATTGGACATTCCTCCGTGGTAGGTCGCGGCGTCGATGTCGCGTTTGTCGAAGGCATCGGCGACGGACTGGACCTGCTTTCGGGTCGCCGCATACACGATGATCGACGCCCCGTCATAGTGGTTAATGAGGGCCTGCATGCGCCGCAGTTTTTCCCTCTTTCCGGACGCGTGGTAGACCTCGAAATACAGGTTGGGCCGCTCAAAACCGGTGACCAGCACATTGTCGGCGTCAATTTCGAGTTGATCGACAATATCGCCTTGCACAAATTCGGTGGCCGTCGCCGTCAGGGCCACCGTCTGGGGATCACCGAATCGACTGCGCACTTCGGCGAGCCGCCGGTAAGCCGGCCGGAAGTCGTGACCCCACTGGCTAATGCAATGGGCCTCGTCGATGGCCAAGAGTCCGATCTCCACGTCCTCTAAAGCCCTGCAAAATCGGGGGCTATTAAAGCGCTCCGGCGCCACGTATACGATCTTGTAGTCGCCGATATACATCCCCTCGATGCGCCGCTGTTGTTCGGCACGGGTCATCGACGAGTTGATCGCCGTCGCCGGCAGTCCCGTGTCGTCCAGGGCATCGACCTGATCTTTCATCAATGCGATCAGTGGCGAGACCACCAGGGTTACGCCCTGCGTCATCGCCCCCACCAGTTGGTAACAGAGGCTCTTTCCGGAGCCCGTGGGCATGACGACCAATGCGTTGCGGCCATCGAGAAGATGGTCGATGGCCCGGCGCTGTCCGTCGCGAAACGACGAAAACCCGAAAATGGTCTCCAGGGCCTCGTCGGGCGACTCCGCAAACGGAGCCAGTGCTGTCGGTCCCAGTGGTGTCAAGATGTCGTCGGCAGCAGGTGTGGTCATGGCGCCGACGACGATGCATCAGCCAGTTGCTCAGCGCAATCGCCGATCAGTTCTCGCAGTTCCAATTCTTCGAGCCAATCGTCGGGCATCGCCGCCTCGGTGGCCATGGCGCCGATGAGGTGGCCGGCAATGGATCCGGTGCTGTCGCTGTCGCCGGAGTGTCGCACGGCGAGCCACATCGTCTGGCGGATACTCTCGTCATCGCTGCAATCGGCGGCCATCGCACAGGCCAGACCCATCGCCAGGGCCTCTTCTCCGACCCAGCCATCGCCCAACTCGACGAGGGATTCAAAGCTCAATGTCCCACCGGATGCCGCCCGGCGCGCGTTGGCGACGGCGACCTGTGTCTCATCGGATCCCGGTTCATCGTCGAGAAGTTCGTCGGCGACATCCATCGCCTCATCGAGTGCGCTTCCCCGACTGATTTCACAGATCACCGCCGACAGATAGCCCGCCGACAGATAGCCGCTGGGATGACAGTGAGTCAGCACACCGGAATCCCGCGCCCAATCAAAGGCCTGACGCGCCGACTCGGCGGCTAATCCAAACGGCGCAGAGCGCATTACCGCTCCGCATCCCTTGCTGTCATTGATGCGATTGTCCAGATCGGGCAGGGCCCCCTGTCGGTAGATATGACGACAACTGGACAGGCAGGTATTTCCCGGGCCTCGCTGGACGTGGAGTTGTTCAACATCCAGAAGATCACTGGTGGAAGCGTCGATATCGCCGAGGATTCGCCCATCCTGTGTTGCCAACCAGTGCAACAGCGATTGGGCGATTTCCTCTCGGAACTCCGCGCGCTGATCGCCGACGCCCTTCTCGATGGCCCGGATGAGTCCCTCGGCCATAAACAACGTCATCTGGGTGTCATCGCTAAACGCCGCCGGCTCCTCTCCGTGGTATGCCAGCGACGCCGGCGCATCACTTCCGTAGGTATCCTCAATCCGAGAGGCCGGCCAGAATTCGATCGGTCGCCCCAGAGCATCGCCGACGGCGCCCAGAAGTAGACTCCGGGCCATCGATTCCGTATTCGTATTGGCCATTCTCCTCAACTCCATCGTGTGCCGAATGCGCGTCCACCGCCAGCCCGCAAAAATTCGAGATCATGTAGCGCGACCCTAGGTGTTGAGATCGGGCCACGTCAACACGCAACGGAATGTAACGCCCCGCAGCTCTACCGGTGTTCCGGATTGGGATGCTCGGCAGTACAGCCGGCATCCCAGGCACTTCGCTGATTTCCATGAGCCGGAATCCCCCCGACGTCGGCGATCATGCGCGCCATATGCATCAGATTCCAGGTCATGAACGTCGTATTGCGCTGGGTAAACTCATTTTCCGGCCCCCCGGATTCCTCATCGCAATACGACGGCCCCGGTCCCGCTTCGCCGACCCAGCCGCAATCGGCCTGCGGAGGAATGACGTATCCCAGATGCTGGAGCGCGTATAAGACATTTCTCGCACATTGTTTGATGCCGTCTTCATTGCCGGTGACCACGCACCCGCCGACCCGTCCGTAATAGGCGTATTGGCCGTCGTCGTTGAGTTGCGACGACATGGCGTATAGCCGTTCGATGAGCTTCGAGCACACCGACGAAGGCTCGCCGAGCCAGATGGGCGTGCCGATCACCAGAATATGGGCCCGCTGGACCTTCTGGTACAGCTCGGGCCACTCATCGACATCCCAGCCGTGCTCCGTCATATCGGCGTAAATCCCGGGGGCGATGTCGCGGTCGACGACGCGAACCTTCTCCACGTCGACGTCGTTGCCCTCCATAATTTCTCTGGCTACGTCCATCAATCCGGCGGTATGCGACTCCTCCGGCGACGCCTTGAGCGTGCAGTTGAGCAACAATGCGCTGAGGTCCGAAAAATCTTCCGTACTCTCTTCACATAGCCGGCGTTGGTATTCGTTCAACATTCACTCCCCCTTGTGGGCATCCGTTATCATCGCATCTTGGACCTGCGCTGAAGATAACACCGCTAAACAACATTCAATCACGAATCTCGACTCCGGTCTTCGGAGCCATCGAAATCGTCCCCCGTGGCCTTTCCCGACCGATGTAGCCCGCCATGTGCGTCGAAAACGGCGGCAACCTCTTCTCGGCTCACGCTCTGTGCGGGGAAGTATTCCCGGGTGGTTGCTGCGACCCGATGCTGACAGCTTCTTATTGATCGGCGCGATGAACGACTCGCTGTGGAAACGGAATGCCGATGCCCTCGCTTCGAAACCGAACCAAAATTTTGCGGAATACCTGATCTCGAACCCGAAACGCTCCGCGGGGCTGATCGAGCCACACCAAGATCTTAAAATTCAGTGCATTGTCGCCGAATTCGGCGAGTACCACTTCCGGCTCGCGCTCCGGGGCGAAGTAGTCGCTTTCCTCCTCTAAAATATCTTCGATAACCTCCGTGACACGCTCTACATCCGCATCGTACTCGACGCCCACATTCAGCTCCACGCGGGTGCTGGCATTCGGGAGGTCCCAGTTGACGACCACCTCTTTGGCGAGCACGTCGTTGGGAATGCTGACCAGCAGATTATCCCGGGTCCGCACGATTGTCTTGTGGATATTAATCCGCTCCACATCTCCCATATAGCCCAGCACTTCGACGCGATTTCCGACCTCAATATTGGGGTCGGCCGTCAGGGTCACCCCGGCCAACACATTGGACAACACCGTCTTCGCGGCCAGTGCCACTGCCAGTCCCAAAATCCCCATCGACGCCAGAAAGGCCGTAATTTCGATGCCCACCGATCTCAGCGCAATCAAGAGCCCGACGATCCAGATGACGTAAACCGCCACCAGATCGAGCACGCGGACGATCCGCTCGTCGACGTCGGTCTCGGTCTGATGGGCGTACGGAAGGACGTAGTTTGTGAGAAGACTCTTGACCAGGCTCGCTGCAATCCAGGTACCCGTCAATACCAACACCGCCTCTCGAAGCCCGTCCCATTGATTGAAGGCCCGGCGAATCTCGTCGATGCGAAACAGCGAATAGTGCACCGATAACAACCCCACAAATACCGCCACCGGCATGGCCAGCGCTCCCAGAAGCAGATCATCGATCTGATAGTTACTGGTTTCAGCAAAGGCCGCCAACTTTTTGAGACCGTGGTAGACCAGCCAGGCCAGCATCAGTCCGATCCCGACCAACAGAAGCGAAACCAGAATGTCGACCACTTCGATCTGAGATAATTCAACGGGACGCAACTCGGCCTCGATGGCCTGCTGAATCGCCTCCGCATCCAATTCCTCTCCCCCGCTGCCATCGAATGCGTATCCACTCAACGGCCAGACTGACAAAACGGCCGCCATTCCGGTCATCAACACTGCAACAAATCGATGTCTCACAGGTGTAGGTCCTCGCTCAAAAACGCTTACAATTTCCGTTCATCGCCCCGGTTTCCGTCGTCGACGGAGCAATCACCTACGGTACAACAGCCCCCCCCAGTACAACCAGCCCAACCTGTATCGGTGGCTCAAAAACTCGACACCAACCCGAGGCGGCACCACTGGCATTGGGACGGCCCGATCCGTGTCTACGTTTCGGAGTGGTGAAGCCTGCATTATCGATTTTTTGGCCACGGATACGTCGCCATGTCCCTATTTGACTCCCGTCCGCAACATCACAATTTTGATGTCGCCATCGTCGGCGGCGGTCCGGCCGGATTATCGGCGGCCGTCTGGCTCGCCCGATTTTTGCACGACGTCGTCCTCTTTGACGCCGGTGATCCGAGAAACTGGCAGACCCAGGAAATCCACGGTGTCCTGGGACACGAGCGCATCCGGCCCGCCAAATTGCGCAAACAGGGACGCAAGCAGTGCGAGCACTACGGCGTGACCATCATCGACCACCACGTCGATCGGCTCTGGTCAAATAGCCCCGACTATTTCGAGATGGAACTCGACGAGGGAGCGCGTTTTCAGGCCCGCCGCGTGTTGTTGACCACCGGGATCCGCGATAACTGGCCCGATATTCCGGGCCTGGAGCAATGCTACGGAACCACCGTTCATACCTGTCCGAATTGCGACGGCTACGAGTCACGCGACGCAGCAACGGTCGTCCTCGGCGCCGGTCACAAGGCGGCATCCGTTGCCCTGGCATTGACGACCTGGACGCGCGACATCGCCATCTGCACCCATGGCAGCGATCCCGAGTTCGACGAGCCGACCGTCCAGACGCTCCAACGGCTAAGCATCGACGTCTACAGCCATCCGGTCGAACTTCTCGAACAGCGCCGCCGACACCTCCAGGCCATCGATCTGGAGGGCGGTCCCCGCATCGAATGCGAACATATTTTCATCGCCATGGGGCAGCGAGCCCGCGACGATGTGGGCGCCCAGATCGGCTGCCGGCGCGATGATCGCGGCTTTATCGAAATCGACGCCCACCACCACACCTCGGTCGACAATGTCTTCGCCGCCGGCGATATCACGCCCGGCGCCCAGATGGCGATCCGCGCCGCCGCCGGCGGCGCCGAGGCCGCGTTGTCGATCCATCACTCACTGATCCCGGACTACCGCCGCGTCCACCGCGAATGTTGAACGCTCATCAGTCATCGCCCGCCGCGGCCCCCGACATCTCCAGCAGTTGCTGGCGCGCATCTTCGACCTCGGCGGCGGCATCGCCGGAGGACTCGTCGATGCTTCTGTCGGCGATCCCGGTGATCTGCTCCAGATGTGCCGGCGGAGCCCGGTAGCCCCACTTCACGACGAGATCGCAAAGATAGAGCGCCGCGTGGTGGTCGGCCAGCGGTTGATTCCGAAGGCGCTGTAATGTCTGCAGCGCCGCCGCTTCATCGCCTGCATCCAGCAGCGCCGCGTAGCGAAATACGGCGGCGTCATTGGCTGCTCCGGGAAGTGCCGACTCCCACACATCGGCAATATCCTCCAGAATTTGCAGTGCTGTCGGAACGCCGTCATCTGTCGGCTCTTCGTCGCCAACGATCTCGCGCGTCGTCTCGAGCACAGAATCGATCCAACCGTCGATTCCATCGTCCAGTTGAAGGGCCCTGTCGAGCCACGCCACCAATTCGTCGTCGGCGACCGGTTCCCGCCCCGCGAGCCAATCCATCAGCTCGCCGAAGGCCCTCGCCCAGTGCTCGAAGGTCTGCGGGGCATCGCCGAGGTGTCTACGCCCGGCCACAATGTCTCGCTTGATGCTGTGAGGCCGCGGGACCTCCGGCGCCCACCGTTGCCACAGGACCTCTGCCACAATCGGCAACATCACTTCGAGAAGTGGAGTTTGCCAGGTCCAGTTGCGATTAAAGTCTCGACGCCACGACGCCGGAAAGTCTTCGACACTGTCGACGTCGCCTGCGGCCTGAACCACATCTTCTCGGTCGACATCGATGCCGACGTCGTCGAGCAATCGAAGTGCCTGCCGCTGCGGCTTGTCAGCGGCCAGCACCGACCAGAACGCCTGCAATAAAAAATTCATGCCCTCCATGGAGACGGAGCCGTCCCCGGCTTCGGCTGTCTGTTCCGCACTGGCCATTTCGTTCGCTTTACTGCCTTCGTTCGCCCGCCGGCCGAGACAGCACCGCTT
>CAYUPT010000195.1:0-7127 GCA_964446725.1 uncultured Bradymonadales bacterium
CCGAAACGAGCGGATGACATCGATTTTCAGACGCTATTTGAGAGCGGAGTCCAGCGGCGTCTTCTCGTCGACGCCGATGCACCTCGCTACACGATTCTGGCGGCCAGTGATGCGTACTGCGAATTGGTCGATATCCGCCGCGACAACCTGGTGGGCTGTGGCCTTTTTTAAGTCTTTCCCGATAGTGCGACCAGTCAACAGGGATTACTTCGCGAGACGCTGGAGATGACGATGGCAAGCGGGACGTCCCAGGCGCTGAGCGCCTATCGCTACGATATTTCCAGCCGTTCCGAAGGTGGCGAGGCCCCCGAGCGCTACTGGAGTCCATCGCTGGAGCCGCTGGTCGACGATGGTGGGCAGGTCCGCAGCATTGTGATCGATGTCGAAGGTCGATCGGGGCCGCGGCGGACTGGGGCTGGGCCTGGCATTGGTGAAGGGCATTGTAGAACTCCACGACGGGCGGGTTGAGGCGCAAAGTGAGGGGCCGGGCAAGGGGAGTTGTTTTACCGTGGAGCTTCCGGTGGTGCTCGGAACTGAAAGCGAAGACCATGCCTCGCCGGAGGCCCGCGATCTGGAAGGCGTGCGAGTGCTGATTGTCGACGACCTCGTCGAAATTGCGGACGCTCTGGGACATCTTCTCGAAAGTCACGGGGCCACTGTCTGTGCGGCCTACACCGGCCACGAGGCCATCGAGCGATTTCGCGATTGTGAGCCGACGCATATCCTTCTCGATATCGGCCTTCCCGACATCGATGGCTACGAAGTGGCGCGCCGAATTCGACAACACTCCGGGGGGCGCGATATTCCCATCGCCGCCCTCACGGGCTACGGAATGGCCGATGATATTGAAGAGGCCCGAAACGCCGGCATCGATACCCATCTGACAAAACCATCGAGCCTCGACGAGTTGATCGACTTTCTGGTCGGAACCGACGCCGGTGTCAGGGCTTAAATCCAGAGGCTGCACCGGTTCGAACTCAACCGGAGAGTCCGCTCTCCGGTGGGTGCCCCGAGCAACGACTGGAAATTTCGGTGGAATCGGCCTACAGACAGCCCTGGGTGAGACAGTAGCAGTGGTCTTTGAGAGCAACGGGTTGTCGACGTGACAGAAGTTATCGATGTAGCCGTCATCGGCGGTGGGGCCGCGGGGTTTTTCGGGGCGATTGCCTGCGCGGAGTCGGCGCCGGAGTCGTCGGTCGTCATCTTCGAGCAGTCCAGCCGGGTGTTGACCAAGGTCCGGATCTCCGGCGGCGGCCGCTGCAATGTGACCCACGACTGCTATGTGCCCGATGAGATGGCCAAAAAGCACTATCCGCGCGGTGATATGGAGCTTATTGGCCCCATGTATCGCTTCGGCGTCACCCAGACGGTGGCCTGGTTCTGGGACCGCGGCGTCGAATTAAAGACCGAGGATGACGGCCGGCTCTTTCCGACGACTGACGATTCACAGACGATCATCGACTGTCTGGAAATTGCCGCCGATGAGGCCGGCGTCGAGGTGCGAACCTCGTCGGCCGTCGACCACCTGGAGCCGATGGACGGTGACGACGGCGATGGCCGTTTTCGACTCGACGTCGATGGCCGCCGGGTCGTCGCCGACAATGTTCTGGTGGCCACCGGTGGCATCCGGCTGTCGAAGAGTGCGTCGATGGCCGATGAGCTTCAACACGAGTTGATCGAGGCGCGGCCCTCGCTATTTACCTTCGATATCGACGACGAGCGCATCGATGGTCTGGAGGGAATCTCTGTGGACCACGTCGAATGCGCCATCGACGCCGTCGATCTCGACAGCGGCGGCCCCCTTCTGGTGACCCATCGCGGCGTCAGTGGTCCGGCGATTCTGGAGATGTCGGCCCGCGGGGCCCGCGACCTCTACGACCTGGACTACCACTTCGAGTTGACCGTCGACTGGTTGTGTGACCGCACCGATGTCGAAGAGCGGCTGCTCGACAAACGCGAGGAGGCCGGAGGCCGTCAGGTGCGCACGTTGTCGCCCTTCGAAGAGCTCCCCAACCGGCTGTGGGCCCGACTCGTCGATGCCGCCGACATTCCCGACCCCTGTCGCTGGGCGTCGCTGTCGTCGTCGGGCCGACGGCGATTGGTCGAGGTCTTGACGGATAGCCGCTTTGCCGTCACCGGCAAGAGCACGCACAAAGAGGAATTCGTCACCGCCGGCGGCATCGACACCGACGAGCTCAATATGCGCACCATGGAGAGCAAATTTCATCCCGGCCTCTATTTTGCCGGGGAAGTGGTTAATATCGACGGCATTACCGGTGGCTTTAACTTCCAGGCCGCCTGGACGACGGGCTACCTGGCCGGCCAATCGATGGCCGAATAAGCGCCAGCTGGAGTTTCGCAAGTTGTGGCGGGGATAGACGGGACGCGGTGGCATTACGGCCATCGGTGTCCATAATTGCACTTCAGCGAAGTGAATCTCGTGACAAATCCCAACGGGGGAATGATGAACGCAGCAAAGCGAATCGTGGCGTCCTCGAGCATGCTGGTGCTGATACTGGGCCTTTTTGGTTGCGCGTCGACCGTCGAGATCGACAGCGAGCCCCAGGGGGCCTCCGTCGAGATCGACGGCGATCATATCGGCGAGACACCGGTTGAATATACCGATACGGCCACCGTACTCGCCGAGCAGCGCCTGGTCCTGGAACTCGACGGCTATGAAACGGTGCGCACCACCCTGGAGCGCAACGGCGATATCAATACCGAGGCCTTCGTGCTGGGGCTCGTCGGCATCGCCGTGTGGCCCTTGCTCCCGGCCTGGTTGTGGGTCTTTGACTACCCGGACTACGTCGACCACGAATTGACACCGGAGCAGCAGGCGACGCTGTCGATGATGCAGTACAGCTCGGAGCCGCCATTTGAGATTCAATATCACGACGACGGCGTCACGTTTATTCTCCAGCCCCAAAAAGAGTAGTGGTTAGTCGCGGCGCCGGACGGTCATCTCGATCCCCTCGCGCGGATACAGCGTGATGGTGCCCTCGGCATCGACGGGGTGGCCGGCGACCAGATCGAGGCGGTATCGACGCAGTATGGCCGCCAGAATCAATTTCGACTCCAAAATTGCGAAGTCGGCGCCCACGCACATCCGGGGGCCTCCGCCGAAGGGAAAGTGGGCGTAGCGGTGGTCGGGCCGGCGGCCATCGTCGCCGAAGCGATCCGGATCGAAGCCCTCCGGATTGTCCCATACATCCGGGTTGTGGTGCACGAAATAGGGACCGACCGATACGATGCTGCCCGCCGGAATATGGTAGCCGGCGATTTCGTCGTCTTCTTTGGGTTCTCGCTCCACCGTCCAGGCCGGCGGATACAGCCTCAGCGACTCGTCGATGACGTCTTCCAGAAATTCGAGTTCGCGGACCTCGTCGATCGTCGGTGTTTTGCCGTCGACTCCGGCGTCGATTTCGCGCTCCAGACGCCGGCGGATCTCGGGGTGTTTCGACAACAGATACAGCGTCCACGACAGGTGGTTCGACGTCGTCTCGTGGCCGGCGAGGATAAAGGTCATGACCTCGTCGCGGATCTGTTTGTCGGACATTCGGCCGCCGTCGTCGGCGTCTTCGGCGAGCATAAACGTCGACAAAAGATCGTCGTAATCCTCTTCGTGGCCGCGCCGCTCTTCGATCATGCCGTAGACCAGGTCTTCGAGGCGTTCAATGGCCTTGTCAAAGCGCCGGTTCTGAGGCGTCGGGACCCCGCGGGGAATGGCAAAGGGCGTCGAAAGCCGCCGGTTGATGTCGCGAAAGATCAGCAGCATATCGTCGCCGATCCACTCCGATTCACCGCCGATATCGCGGTTAAATAGGAGTTTCCCGGCGATCGACAGCGTCAACTGAGACATCGCCGAAGCCACGTCAAAGGATTCATCCGGCGGCTGTGTGGCCCACTCATCGAGCATGTCTTGCGTGGTCTCGATCATGGTCTCGCCGTAGGAGCGAACCCGTTCGCGGTGAAACATCGGCGCCACCAGTCGGCGCTGTCGAAGCCACAGGTCGTCCTCGCTCGTAAGTAGCCCCTTGCCGACGACCGGTTCGATAAACTGGTAGGTCATCGCCTTGGTGTAGTTGCGGTGGTTGTCCTGCAGGACGTACTTGGCGGCCTCCGGCGTCGATACAATGAATAGCGCCCGTCCCGGCCGAAAAGGCACCCGGGCCACCGGGCTGTTATCTCGCGCTGTTTCGACGAATGCCCGAAACGTATTGTCCCGGGCCTTTAGCATCCAGCGGGCCACATCGAGACCCGTAGGACCCGGTGCCTGCCTGGAGGGCGTGGAGCGTTCGAACATGGGCGATTCCCGTCGTTGGAGGGGCTGAATCTCAATGGTGTGAGGCGACTATTATCATGTCTGCCGGATGCGTCGAAAGTTGTCCCCCCGATCTCTCCGACAATCTTGAACGAGCGGGGGCCACCGGGCTGTGTTTTTCGAAATATTATTGGTCCACCGGAAATTCGTCGGGGTCGGGGGCCTCATCGATGGGCTCTGAACCTGGATCGACCAGAAGATAGGGCAGGATATCGACCCGGATCTGGCCGTCGTCGTCGACGTAGAACTCCAGCAGCGTCGGTGTCTGCGGGCCGCGGATCTCCTCGGGCCATTCGTCGTCGGGAGGGACCTCGCCGAGTGGTTCGATAAGGCGCTGGCGCTGCTGGGTTTGTCGTTCGGTTAAGTTGTTGTCATCGCGCTCGACGGGACCGCCCCACTGCGTACATCCGAACCCGAATAGGACACCGGTGATCGCAGCGGCGATTGCGACATTGAACGGGCTGGCAGCGTCCAGTCTGTGAGGGGCGTTGGAGATAATGGGTCGTCGGCGAGTTCCGGAAGCGATTGGGGGATGGCCACCGTCGTAAACTGTAAACGCCGTGGACATTCGACCAAGAGTCACCACCAGGACGTTCCGCCGCATTGACTGCGGCAAGGCTCGCGGGGCTCCAAAAAACCACCGCCCATTCAGCTGTTGGAGCCGTTGACATCTGTGCGACGTCAACAGCGCCGGCGAGGTGGCATTGCTGTCATTGCGCGGTAAAGCAACGTATACTTAGCGGCCCCAGCGGTTTCACGCCGCCGGGGAGCAAAGTTTGAGAACAACGCTCCTCCCCGAAGCCGACTCGCCATCGGCGAGTGGGCGTCTCGATCGGGGAGGTGGGCGGCGGCGCTGTTCAGCCGACGGTCGGAGGGGCGTCGTCAGCAACCTCAGAACCACAACACCAAGCCCCTCCACCGCATCGCGGGGAGGTAGCTGAGGGAGCCGATAGGCGACCGAAGTCGGAGGGGCGACGCCAGCAACCAGAGAAGTTCCATAGGTTTGGTGTTCATTTTGGACGACACCACCGAGGGCTCCCTCGTTATCACCTTTTGTGTTCGGGGGCGTGTCACGAGGTCTCATCTATCATTCGGGATGGACATGTTTCAGCAATTTTTGCCGTCAGACCGTTTTGGGGGGAGACACCATCGTATGAATTTCGTTTTCTTTGCCTTCCTGGTGTTACTTGTTTCCGGCTATGCTCCGGCGAAGGCCGATGAAACCAGTGCATACGATGAGGTGACGATTCCACAGCCGCAAAGCGGTGCCGAACAAGAGACTGACGGCGAAGGAGAAACCAACGGCGAACGACAAGTCGAAGACCGGCCGGAGCCGGTTGCTTTTTCGCCGACGTCAATGAGTTTGCAGGCAGTGGGAGCGACGGCAGGAATTGTCGGGGTCGTCGGAATTGGTTTTGGATTGTTGGGACTGGCGTACTTTCCGATGCCCCAGACTCTGGCCGAAATCTTGACCTGGAGCTCGTTGGGGCCCTTTGTTTTTGCTCCGGTTGTGGGGAGTGGAGCCGGTGTATTATGGGTCGGAGAGCGCCACTACGGACGAAGTTCGGAAAGTTCGATCGGAACTGCACTCGGCGCAGGACTGGGTTGGCTGGCGGGGCTTTACGGGGCGACGAGCTGGGTCGCCGAAGACGACTTATTTCGGCTTTTTTACGGGAAGTATCTCGCAGCTAGCGGTGGCAGTGCAATGTTGGGAGCCGTCATCGGTTTTCACATTGGAGAATTGTTAAGGACGGATTCTTCGAATGAAAAATCCAGTTCGGCGTTGGAGCTCGGAATTCGCCGGGGGGCCGACGAATATGGCAACGAGTCCGGGGTGCTTCTGAACTTACAGGGGCGTTTTTGAAATTTTTACACAAGACAGGGGAGCTTCGTCGATAATGGCGTCCAGAAGGGATACAGAGTGTGTATCTTCGGTCATTGTACACACTCCGGCAATGACTTGTTACCCAGGGCCTGCCGAAAGGAGCTCCACCAGTAATCGCCTTACGCCATTCGAGGTTGGAACCGATGACAGCGCCGTGACGAGTCCCGGCGCTGTCATCGCTTACGCAGAGCATCGCTCGAGATGAGGACTTCAGTTAACGAGCAACGCTCCTCCCACGCCCCTCCCCGAAGCATGACACGTAACGCGTGTCTGCGTCTCGATCGGGGAGCAACACTGTTCCGCAACACCACGCTCCTCCCCGAAGCCGACTCGCCATCGGCGAGTGGGCGTCTCGATCGGGGAGGTGGGCGGCGGCGCTGTTCAGCCGACGGTCGGAGGGGCGTCGTCAGGAGCCACAGATATTCCGGAAGAATGGTGCTTGTTTTGCACGACACCACCGAGGGCGACGACGCCCTCGTCAGTGCGAGCCGCTAAACAAAAATAAAAAATACGCAAGATCACACCCCGAATCGTCGATAATAGTGTTGGAAGGGATGTCGAGCGCCTGCTCTGTGAGTTCGCTCACACTCCGGGGTGATTTCATCGAAAAAGGGCCCACCCCGGAGGAGCGCGCGAAGACGAGAATCGCATCTGCGTATTCTTTGACCTTCCGAGAAGTGGTCAGAATAAGCGGACCGAGACTCGGCGAGATGATTTGTTTGGCTTCAAAGCGCTCAAACGGAGACCTATCCGGAGGATAAGTCGAGGCTTGAGCGCAAAGAAGCCGGACAAATCAGCCGGCGAATGTCGACGGGAGACTTTTTTGACCACTTCTAAGACGGGCGGCGGCCCCTGTGTATGAGTGCAGTCGGGCGCAGTCTCCGGGTCCCAACCTATCGCTTAGGGTGGGCGGGCTCGGAA
>CAYUPT010000196.1:0-7102 GCA_964446725.1 uncultured Bradymonadales bacterium
AACCGTTCGCGGTTTGCTGGAACTGGAGTATCCGAATTTTGAGATTCTGGTGATCAACGACGGCAGCAAAGATGAGACCCTGTCGCGGCTCAAGGAGGCGTTTTCGCTCGAACCCGAGCAGCGACCGGTCCGGGAGTCGATTCCGACACGCGAGATTCGCGGGTTGTATCGGGCGACGACGGTCGACGATGTCTGGGTTCTCGACAAGGAAAACGGAGGCAAAGCAGACGCCCTCAACGCCGGGATCAATGCCTCGCGCACGCCGGTATTCTGCAGTATTGACGCCGATACGGTGGTCATTCGCGATGGATTGCTGCGAATGATGGAACCCTTTATCCACGACCCCCACCAGGTGGTGGCCGTCGGGGGGACCGTCCGGGTCGCCAATGGATGCGATATCGACGGCGGCGTCGTCGAAGAAGTCGGAGTGCCCGACTCCTGGCTGGCGCGATTTCAGGAGGTCGAATATCTGCGCTCCTTTGTCTTCGGTCGACTGGGCCTGAATCGAATCGGCGGCAATTTGATCATCTCCGGAGCCTTCGGGCTGTTTTCGAGACAGGCCGTCGTCGATGTCGGTGGATACGACACCAAAACCGTCGGCGAGGATATGGAGCTGGTGGTGCAACTGCATCGGCATGCCGAGGAGCACGGGGGACGCGTCGTGCAGTTGTCGGAGCCCATCGCCTATACGGAGGTACCGGAGACGATTGGGGGACTGGCAACTCAGCGCGCTCGCTGGCAGCGAGGGCTGGCGGAGACGATGTGGAAACATCGCTCCATGCTGGGCCGACGTCGCTACGGGTTGGCGGGGATGGTGGTGATGCCGATGTTCCTGCTCTTTGAATTGCTCAGCCCGCTGGTGGAAGTGCTGGGCTATCTATGGGTGATCACGGCGCTGATTCTGGGGATTGCGAATATGCAATTTGCGGTGGCGTTTTTCGTCGTCGCCGTGTTGTGGGGCACCATCTTGACGCTGAGCAGCGTGATTGCCGATCGGTGGCAGTACCGAGCCGATGAGCGGCTCGGAGGCTCGAAGGGAATTTTGCTCGTCGCATTTCTGGAAAACCTGGGCTACCGACAGATGACCTTGTTATTTCGACTTCGCGGCTTTTTTGAGTTGCTGGTCGGTCGGCGCGGCTGGGGGCAGATTGAACGGCGAGGACACGGCCGTCGGCCGGCGCCACTGGGCACAAAGGACAGCCAATGAAACGACGATTTTTAGTAGTGGTAGTATTGATATGTTGCTTCAGTGCGGTGGCGCAGGCCGAGTCGGCCGGTGAGGTATGTGATGAGGTGCGCCAGTTGCGACTGGACGCGGAGTATGAGCGGGCCGTGGAATCGGCTCGACAGTGTCTCGAGGAGCGTCCGGAGGACGTGGAAGTCCGACTGGAGTTGGCCCGGGCTCTCAGCGTGCAGGAGCGGGCCGGCGAAGCACTCGAATGGAGCCTGGAAGCCGTGGAAATGGCACCGGAACACGTCGACGCCCGAATGTTGACGGCTCGTCTCCGGGCCCGCCAGGGGGACTTCGCGACGGCCATCGACGAGCTCGAGCAACTCGACGAGGACGCCCGTCAGGCGTCGGAGGTCCGGCGATTGCGCGCCGATCTCGCGCTGTGGAGTGGAGATGATGCGGGGGCCATCGAGCGCTACCGCGAGCTTCTGGAAGATGACGACAGCAGCGGCGACATCTGGACGAATATGGGACACGCCCAGCGCCGCCAGAACAACAGCGATGACGCCCGTTCCAGTTATCAGCGCGGCTGTGAGCAGGGCGTGGAGCGAGCCTGTACGGCACTCGACGATATGCGAACGGCAGACGCTCTGCGCTATTTTGCGCGTATCGAGCCCGGTTATTCGCTGGTCAATGATCGGCCCGACGGCCAGCACCTGCGGCTCGTCGCCGGTGTGCGACCGACCTCTTCGACCCGTCTGGAGGCCGGATATCACGTGGTTCGCCGCGGCTTCGTCGACGGCAGCGTCGGCCAGGATATGGGGGTGACACTGGACGGAGGCTGGGCGGCGGAGGGCGGAGGCCCGCGGCTGTCGGCCGGCGGTGGCTGGACGTTTGCACCGGATTTTTCGCCGCAGTGGAACGCCTATGTCGAAGGCGGGTGGACGACGGATATCGGCATTGACGCCGGTCTCCGGCTGTGGCGACTGCAATTTCCGAATGCGGGGGCGACGGTCGTCAACCCATCGCTGACCTACTACACCGGGCCCTGGATGTTCGATGGCCGCTACTATCTGGCGATCGACGACGAGTTCAGTGTCGATCATTCGGCCCTGGGCCGGATCGGCTACTTCTTCGGTGATCGGACGTCGGTATACGCCGGCGCCGGGATCGGGAATCGGCCGGATTATCTGACGGTTTCGCCACTGACCGTCACGCCCCGGATTGGTCACTACAGTGCCCTGGCCGGTGGAGCCTGGCAATTTGGAGACCATCAGACGCTAAATCTCGATGTCCGATATCACCACGAAGGTGGTTTTGGAGCCTCGACACCGAGTACGTCCGATCCCTATCGCTCGCTGGATGTGGTGCTCGGCTACACCTTCCATCGCTGGTGATGACGGCGAGCGAGGGCGACGGAAGCGACTACTCGTGGAAGGTCTCGACGTAGCGCGCTTCCTCCTCGTAGGAGATACTGAGGTAGGCCTCGCGGTCGGCCAACCCGCGCAGGCGTGCCCCGAGATATTCACTGATATAGCGGGTCAAAAACGGGACGGTGCCGTCGCGCAGAAATTGAACGACATGGGCCACTTCGTGGACCAGTAGCGCCGGGGGAAGATTCCCGGTACGCCCAAATAGGTTTTGTCGGATAAAGACGCGTCGACCGAGGGTGATGCCGCTGGCTCGTCGCCGAAGTGCAAAGAAGGCAATGACCGGCCGTGGTCCCTGAGTAACGGGAGGCAGCAGGTGGTTAAAGGGGACGAGTCGGCAGGAGCGGACGGCGTCTCGACACAGGTCTTCGGCGGCGATGGAACTGCGGCGCAGTGCCTGAAATACAGCGCGTTGTTCGTCGTCGCGAAGTGCCCGTTCGCTCACGTAACGGCCCTCCGCTTGAGTCGCGCAACGGCGAGCAGTGCGAGTACAGCCATCAAGGCAGCGGTCGGGGCCCCAACGCCGCCGGCGTTGCTACATCCACATCCGGAGCGGCGATCCGAGCTGGAGTCGGAGTCACCAAAGTTCGGCATCGATTCACCGGTGGGATAGATATAACACAACCCGGCGACATCGGGGTCGTGCAGAGTCCGTTTTTTGGTCTCGGCCATCTGGGCGCGCTCCCACATGGTGGCGTCGCGATTCGGAGAGTGGTCGAGCCCCAGAAAATGGCCGACTTCGTGGACCATGGTATTGAGCAGATCGACCTGATCACTGCCGGGTTGGTCGGCTTTTGAGAAGTCGTAGTCCGCGGTATTGAGCTCGATGTCGGAGGATAGAATCTGGCCGGTAGAAGAGCGAAAGGTGACCGTCGTAAGGGCGATGGCGTCGTAGTTTTCGTGTGGCCATTCGTCGTCTTTGAAGGTCACCACATTTTCGTTGTCGGCCTGCGAGATATTGTCATTGTAAAATGGCGGAGGTTCGTCGGGAGTGGTCCCGTCGTAGTTCATCTGGAAATCGCTGCATTCTCGTTCGTTCCACCGGTCGAAGGACTCGATGATGCTGTTTCTCAATTCATCGGTGATCTCATCGCCAGAGTGGAAGTTCTGGCTGCCGTAGGCATTGATGACATAATCGATGTCCTGAAGGCCCCACCGGACCGGGCGGGATTGCTGGCCGGGACTGCATCGGTTGAAGGAACCCTCGGTCTGGCAGGTGCGGGTCTGGGTGAATTCGAATTCCTGTTCGGCTTCGACCAGTGATTTTCCGGCAAAGTCGAATTCATCATCGCCGAGTGCGCTGGCGGGCCACAGGAGTGCCACCGCCAGCAGTGGTAGCGCGATACGGATGGTTGAGGTGTCGATCGAAATCATCGGTATTGCTCCCCCTGGTATTCGATGATCGCTTCGAGCTGGGCGCGGAATTCGTCGTAGCGGTGCACGCGATCGAAAATATCGCCGTGATCCTGGGACTCGAGTTGCGGCGGCGAGGGAGCGTCCGGGGCGTCGGTCGGGGGCGCCGGGGACTGTTCGGGATCGATGAGGTGGTTGTCACCGACCTGGGGGATGAGGAAGTCGGTTTCGGCATCGGGTCCTTCAGCGATCCGGAACTTGCCCTGGGACATCCCGGTGATGACGGGATGGTCGTCGATATTGCTCAGAAAGAGCAGTACTCGTTCGCCGTCAAAAAACTGGGGCATTCCCGGGACGTGGGTGGTAATGTCGCCGTCGCGACCACCGACCTGACGGATGCTGAATTCGTCGGGGAGGTGGCCTTTGAGCGTGTCCCGGGCCTCAAACGCAATGGTGGTGTAGACGCGACCGTCGTCCTCGAGTTCGGCGGAGGTTTCCGAGACCTGAGCGACGACAATGGCCTCCGAGTTCGCCACCAGTTGCGACAGGTCGAGTTGGAGCACCGTCGCCGCCGTGGCAACGCCGACCGACAGCAGCACAACGGCTGCGGCGGCGGAGAATACGGTGAGAAATCGCTTCATAGGGGCCAGATTCCGAGGGGGTTTGGTTCGAGGAGTCACGTTGGCGGTGTGTGGAATAAACGTTACACGCCGCGCAGATAGTCCAGAAAGCGGTGTTGAAACTCCACGATATCGGTGCGGAAAAAGGACTTCGGCTCCAGGAGCTCATCGTCGCCGAGGGTGCGGTTTCGCCAGAATCCATCCTGGATAAAGACGATCAGTTCACCGTCGCCGACCTCGAATTTCTGGGCGACCGTAATGGTATCACCCTCCGCGGTATGGGCTTCGACAAAGGGAGCACCGCCCTGAGCGCGGACGTCGTACAGATAGAACTCAAAATCGCTCTCCGAGAAGCCTCCGGCGCCGTCGCGGTAGTCGTCGTTACTGGGAAATTCGTAGGACGGCAGGCTCGTCAGTGCCAGGTCATCGACGGTCAAGTGCGAGGAGTCGATATCGTGGACCCCGTCGAGTTCGGTCGGCGTCGGCGTCGCCTCGTCGCCGGGCTCCCAGATCTGGTCACCGAATTCGATGGCAAAGCCGTCGAGCAGGTGTTCGAGAAGTCCTATCGTGGGCTCCGGGATATTGTCGGGCTCGAAGGTGATGACGGCCTGACCGCCGGATTCGAGGAAGTCCGATATCTCGTCGAGGTCACTGTCGCTGTAGGTACGGTCGTCGAGTTCCTCTTCGCCGAAGTGGATATCGGAGGATAAAAAGAAGAGGGTGTCCGTATTTTTGGTTTCCACGCCGGGGGTGGCGCGAGCGGTCAGGGCCTCGTTGCGGTTGGTCTCGATAAAGAAGGTGTAATAGCCGTCGCCGGGGCCGTCGTTGCGCGCCGTCTGGTAGTGGCTGACGTGCGATTCGAAGGCGATGTTGTGGCCCTTGCGCGGCTCGTCGCGAATCGGCCGGTCGGTCTCTTCGTTGTGGGCGAGCCACTCAAAGGAATTGGTGGCGAATTCGAAGTTGTGTCCCAGATTCAACCAGGCATCACCGAAGATATTCTGGTCTCCCACAAGGACCGCTCGACCATCGCCGTATTTGGTCGCCGAGGCCACTGAGAGGGGACCGGAGGGCTCGAGTTGTTTGTCATCGCCCTGCGACCAGGTGCCGTAGTAGCCGCCATCGTCGCGCTCATCCCAGTAGTCGGCGAATCCGTCTTCGGAGGTAAACGCCAGGTGATCGTCGGGGTCGTCGGCAGCGATGGGGCCACCGGTCTTAAACGAGAGCATCTCCACGCCGTCATTGATCGGGTGATCGGCGAAGTCGAACATCATAATCCAGCCCAGTCCGGAAACCGAGTAAAATGGCGGCTGGTCGGTGACCGTATGGTACATCATCTCCAGGCCCATCGGCTTGAGGAAGCGATTGACCCGTTCGGCGTGGCGGTACACGTTGGTGTGATCGCCGATGACAAAGAGGCCACCGCCATCGTGGACGAAGTCCTTGATGGCCTGGACCTCGTTATCGGTGAAGTCGTCCATTCGGTCGTGGACGAGATTGATAAATAGGATGTCGAAGGGCTCGAGTCGGGCCGGCGTAAGGTGCGTATCGCTGGCAATCCAGGGGTAGTCGTTGTCTTCCAGGTGCTCAAAGAGGCGGTGAAAGCCGTAGGTGCCCTGGTAGTTGTACTGGTCGCGGTGGAGTCGATAGTCGACGGGGTTTTGGATCTCCGTGTGACGCAAATCGACGAGTGTATAGGGGCGATCGTCGTCGGCCGGTGGCATCACATAGTCGCGCTGATCGGATTGTTCGCCGCAGGCGATGACGAGCGTCGCCGCGATCACAATTGCCAGGGCCGGAAGGGCGCGCCGGAGGAGGGCCGATGTCGTTGTAGCGTTGTGCAATCGCATTACTTAAATACCTTTCCAATCGTATCTTTGGCTCGGGCAAGGGTGACGCCCTGGAGCATTTTTCGGACTTTATCATCGGTCTCGAGCAGGTCCGTCAGATGTTTGCGACCGACGGCGACGAGCTTTGCCGGTCCCTGTTTGACCTCCACAGTGGCCGTAGCCTCATTACCACTCATCAGCGATACCTCGCCGAAGTAGGCACCGGGTCCCATGGTCTTGAGGTCGACTTCGCCTTTGGGTCCGGTCGTCCAGACTCGGACCCGTCCCTTGAGAACGATGTAGAGGTCGTGGACCGGTCCGTCTTCTTTGATGATCTTGTCGCCTTCGCCGTAGTTCTCGAGCGAACTGGCATCGATCAGGGCGTCGATCTGGGAATCGGCGAGATGTTTGAAAAGTGGGCTTTCCCGGATTGTGTTCTCAATTTCTGAACTCATCGGTGGGGTCCTGCAGTGGTAAAGTGATGCACGGTGATGAAGGCGAAGAGCACCATCGCGACCTGAAGACTAGCAGTCTGTGAGGTCCCGATGCAATTGATAGCTTTCGATAGCGAACCGGGTGGGTCGTCGAATCCAAATGTCTACACATTAGTTGCTCGCAGCCCGCGATAGCCAGCGTAGGCCAAAAGGGTTCCAATGCCCAGATTGAAGACCGGTGCTGCAATGAGGCCGGCCTTGCCGAGCC
>CAYUPT010000197.1:0-7085 GCA_964446725.1 uncultured Bradymonadales bacterium
GAACTCAACCTGGAGCAACGCGAGCTAAAGGCCCAACACGAGGGGGCAGAGGCGGAAGGCGAGGACAATTCGCAGGGCACACAGGTGGTGACCGACGATCAGTTTATCGAAGTCGTCGATACCGGTGACAGCGACTCCGAGCCCTCTACGGTGGCCGCACAAAAACCCGACCAGGAGCCCCCACAACCGGAGGTCGAGCGGCCACAGACCGGCGCCGGGCTCGCCGAGTTGTCGGGCGCCAATCGCCCGGAGCCGACGGGGTTTACTATCGTCGACTGGGAGCCCGGGTCGGACTACGAAGTCTCCGCACTCGGCGAATCCGGGCTCTCATCGCGTCTCGTCGAGACCACCGACGATCTGGTCGTCGCCGGCTTTCGCGTCAGCGACGAGAGGGCGCTGCGATTTGCCGACGGAGAGCCGGAGTTTTTATTTCAATGCCACGACGTCGATGGAGTGCCCGTCGTGACGCTGACGCTGGCCCTATTCGATGGCGATCAAAACTGCATCGATGCCATCGCCGCTCCACTCCAAAGCGGTGACGACGACAATTCGGCGCTCATGGACCAACTCGAGCGCGACCTGCACGTCCACCTCGTCGTCTACGGCGAGGACGGCCAGGCCCTGGCGGGATGGGAGGCCGGCGCTCCGATCCGCAGCAATATCGAGTGGGCGCGAAAGCGCCTCGACGCCTGGGCCGGCGATGGCGATGAACGCGCAAAGAGCGCGGAATCGATGATCGACGCCGACACCGAGATCGTCGGTTCGATGCACCATCCCTTCGATTCTCAGAGTTTTGTGGAGTTTGACGGTGCCTCCGACGTCGCGCTGGCGGTCAGTATCGTCGGCTACTGGTCGAAGGACGAACAGGTCGACTACCTCATCGGCAATCGCTCCTATCCACTGGAGTCGTTTCGCCAGATCCAGCAGCGGGTCGTGCGCCAAGCACTGCACTGGGGCATCGCCATCGGTCCCGCTCTTCGCGAAGTTGCCATTGACCACGCCATCATTGTCGATAAGACCAGTCTGGTTCAGCGCCTACTGTCGAATTTTGCGGAGGTCTGTGTTGGACTACGGCCCAATGACCTGGATCCCATCGAACAGTGGGAAAACTGGGCGGACCTCATTGAACTGGCCGAGGCCTACGAGATTACGCCCGACCCGGAGATGATCGAATTGGCGGAGGCCAGTCTCGAGCGCGCCGAGGAGTACGAAGAGGTCGTCGACGAAGACGGGGGACGCCAGCAACTCGATGCCGTCGGCGGTGACGTCGATGTCGAGGGTGCGAGTTGATCACTGACAGCTTATCTGTTCGGTTTACAACCGCCTGATGCGGGGGCATAGTGACCGCCAGCGACGGTGCGCCAGTGGAACTCGTTAACAGATTCGCGCCATTTTTTGACCGGGACCGACTCGATGCTCATCGCAATTTTCAGTGACGTCCACGCCAATATCGACGCCCTCAAACCGGTCGTCGAGGCCTATCGAGAACACGAACCCGCCATCGACAAATACGTCTGTCTCGGCGATGTCGTCGGCTACGGGGCCCGTCCCAACGAGTGCTGCGATCTGGTGCGCGAACTCGACGCGACGACGGTCGTCGGAAATCACGATGCCGCCGTCTGCGGTCGGATGAATTACTCCTACTACTACGATGCGGCGCGCAATGCGCTGGACTGGCACGCCGAACGGTTGCGCGACGAACACCACGAGTGGCTGAAGTCGCTGAACTACCGCGAAGATCACGATGATATCGCCTTTTGCCACGGCTCGCCGATCAATCTCGAGGAGTTCGAGTATGTCTTCAATCTCCAGCAGGCCAATGAATTGATCGACCACTGGGACGAGCTTCCCTGGTTGACCTTTATCGGCCATTCCCACCTTACCAAGTCCTACAGCCTCGACGAGGAACAGGGGGCCGTCGAACTCTTCGGGCCGACGTTGGAGTTCAACGACGACAAGAAGTACGTGGTCACCGCCGGAAGTGTCGGCCAGCCTCGCGACAACGACAATCGCGCCTGTTACGGACTGCTCGATACCGAAGCCCAGACCTTCGAATTCAATCGCCTGGACTACGATGTGCGGGCCGCGGCGCGAAAGATCTTCGAGTCCGAATTATCCAGTGACTTCGCCAAGCGGTTGTTTTTCGGGATTTAAACGGGCATCTCAGAAACACCGTGGGCTCAATCCTCGACGAGGGCCAGGAAGTGTTCGACGGAGTAGGCCGTCAGTTGATGGGCCTGATCGTCGCCGGGGGCGCGCTCTCCGAAAATCAATCGAAACGGGGCGGCCAGGAAGCTGAATTCCGGTGCCTCAATTGCGGAAAACGAGTGCAGTAGTCGGCCGGTGGCCATCTCTCGGAGGTCGACGGTATTCGATACATTGATGACGGCCTCGCCGATGCGAAACAGGGGCAGATTACCGTGTAACAGCAAAGTCTGGTCCGCCGGCATCGATTGCCACCGGACGGCGCCGTCGGCTACGGAAAAGCAGGTCAATTCGGCGCGGTCGGTGCGGATCAATCCGTGGGGCGTACCGTCGATTTCGGCGGGCAATACCGGCGTCGGCTCGTCGACCCCGGCACTCGATAGCTCGAGGCGCCAGTTGATCTTCGGGTCGATGGCCTCCAGGTCGATGGCCGCCAGCTGAATCTGACCGCGTCGCTCAATGGGACACAACATCCACTGTCCGATAAACGTCGGGGGGCCGCAGATGACGCCGTCCAACCGCTGTTGCCAGATGGTGTGGCCGGTCAGTGGATACAGGGCGTGGATGGTGAAACCGCCGTGGAGCGGGTCGTGTGTAAAGGAGTACAGCCGTCCCTGGTGGCTGGCGATCGCCAGCTCCGGGGTTCCGCCGATTCGCACTTTCCACAGCGTCTGGCCCGATTCGGGGTTGAGCGTCGTCAGTACGCCTTCGGTGGACTGAATGCAGACAAGGGGGCCGTCGAATACGGCGCTGTTGATCGTTCCGGGACCGGTTTTGCGCGTCCACTGCGGTGTGGCGTCGCCGGGCCGAAAGCCGACGATGGCGCCCTGGTGTCCGGCGGCGACCGTAAGCCCCCGGGGCGTGTAGCGTGCGGCGCCGACCAGGCGTCGAAGTCCGCCTTCCAGTTCCACACAACCTTCGGTGCGACCACTGGATAAGTCGACGACCGACAGTCTGTTGTCGCTGTGGCAGACCACCAGGTGATCGCCGGTCACCGACATCGTTCCGTCGGGACCACGGTTATTGTCGAATTCAACGCTCCATCGCGTCTCACCGCTGCTCGGGTCGAGACACAACAGGGCCTCCGAGGTGGCGACGACCAGTCCGTGCGCGGTCAACGTCAGTGTCGAAAAATCGATGGAGGAAGCCCGCAGATTCCACATTCGATTGGGAAATACGGTGTGCATCTCCGATAGGGGCCAGGGCACTGACGGTGCTTCGGGCTCGGTCGGTGATTGCGGTTCCAGATGGCCCTGCTGGCGCAGGTAATCTTCGGGCCGGTCGTGATACTGATTGTCGCCACACAGATCGCGGTGCCAGTCCCGCAGCTTCTCGACTTCTCGGGAGACGTCGAGATACCGCTGATTGACCTCCAGATTGGGGTTGGTATCGGCCAGGTCCTGGACAAAGAGTTCGGCCACCGAGACCAGGGCGTCCAGGCATTGCGCCGGGCTCGCCATCCAGGTGCGTTCGCAGTCGCCGTCGACATCGCCGAAGCGCAGCGACCAGCGGCGCGGTTGGCCCTCTACGGTCACATCCAGGTAGGGCAGCGGCTCGTCGATACAGAACGACGCATCGGGCTGGCCCTCGAGCTGGTTGAAGAGCTGTCGGGTGCGATCGAGGAGGTCGGCTATGGCGAAAAATGGGTAGCGGTCACTCAGCAACAGCGTCTGGTCGTCGAATTCGGCCTTCAATTCGCCGTCAAAAAGCAGGGCGTGGAGATCGAATACGTCTTCACCGCGGTAGCGACGCAGTGCCAGGTCGTCGCCGTCGAAGTGGTAGTCCAGCGTCAGGCCGCCGGACGACGACGTGGAACCGACGCGTACGCCGACGTCGCCATCGCCGTCGGAGACGGTGCGCGGGGGAAATTGGATCGGCGATGCGCGCTTGAGAGTGGCCAGCGCCTGCGAGATCTGTCGGACCTGCTGATCCGATGAGAAGTGCTCGGAGATTCGAAACAGGCCGGTTAGCATCTCCTCGGCGACCTCGCAGATGGCGTCGACGAAGTCCCGGGAATCGATGGGAAGATCGCGGGCGACGACGTTGCGGCGCCGATCGACACTGTAGAGGCTCAACTGCAGCGACGGGCCGTCGGGCACTAAGACCAACTCCCAGGGCTTGTGATGAAACTCGACGATCGCCTTGTGGCGCTCGCCGTCGCTCAACTCCACGAGGGCGCTGAGGAGACTTCCGACGAGGCCGAAAATCGCCTCTTCGGAGATCGACGCCGTCAGATTCGTGCCGTCGATGACGATGTCGATAATATCGCGCAATTCCAGCAGATCGAGGCTGCTGTCGGCCGGTCGGCGGGCGCGAAGCGAGTGGATGTGGCGGACGTCGTCCTCCCAGCGGTGGCCGACGCTGATATCGACGGAATTCATGACGAATCACCGTGGACGGCGGCCTTGCCGGCCTCGGTCAACTCGCGCCACAGCGTGGTGCCGAATTCGAGTTGGTTTTGCATCCGCTCGGCAGCGCCTTCGCTAAAGAAGACGGAGTCCAGGGCGTCGGGCTCGAAAATCGACCCCAAGATGCTGTCGCGAAAGTTTGAGCGAGACAGGGCGGCGACGCGGTAGTACAGGTCGGTGCAGACGACGAGTTGAAGCTGTACATCGGCCAGTTCTTTGCCGGCCGCCAGTTGCTGTTCAACGGCATCGACATTGAATAACGGGTCCGTCTTTCCACTGTCATTGGCCGACTTCGAAGATGCTCTCTCGTCGGGCTCGACGGTCGACGGGCTGTCGTCGTCGAGAGCGGCTTCGAATCGATCGATGATGTCGGGCCGCAATGTGTCGTAGGCCTCGGCAATACTGTCCGGTTCGCCCTCGAGAGTCACCGTCAGTTCGCCGGCATCGATTTTGAATTTGCTGTCACTCATAGAAGATCCGTCGTAGGGAGTGCCGGTGCGTCGAACTCAACGCGGTGGTCGGGGTCAACCATTCCCGTCGATTGGGAGAGACGGGTTGCTACAGGGCAATTATACGCTGTATCCGCCGATATCGACAAGCTGGGGTGCAGCGTCGCGACTCGCTGAGTCTGACTGGACACTTCGCATCGGATTATGGCCACCGCCGAAAACGGAGATGGCGGACGGCGTCGATCGCCTCCAAGAAAAACGGAAGAACGCATCGATCGCCACTGCAAAGTGATTTTGCAGAAATATTCGCAAGTGCGCATGTATACTGAAATATCGAGCGACGTGTTGTCGGGCTGGGGAAATCAATTTGAGAAAATACGAAAAATGGGGAGGCAATCGGTCGACAATAATTAGTGGAGCCCGTGCCGATGGCAATCATCTTATGACTGACCGAGGAAGAGCCATGTCTTCAATTGATGGAGTGGGAAATAATACGGTGTCAACGCAGCACTCGGGTCACGACGGCCCGGGAGATGACGGCGATGGAAGTCGATTCGGGGACGTCATGTCCCGCGTCGCCGACGGAGCGCTTCGCGGTGTCTCGGCGGTGGCGCCGGCGCTTCCGGGAGGCGAATTGGTGGGCATGGCCGCTGATGGGTTGCGAGGACTCAACGGGGCGGCACCTGATTCGATGCCCGGCGCCGGCGACGATCAGGTCCAGGAGATGTTCGAGATGCAACAGCAGAGTCAGGCCTTCAACCTTCAGTATCTGGAGTTGCAAAATCAGATGCAGCAAGACAATCGACAATTTTCGACGCTGAGCAATCTGATGAAGGTGCGCCACGATACGGCCAAATCGGCGATCAACAATATGCATGTATGAGCGGCCTGTGAACGCTATTTATCTGCAACGATAACGAGGACGGTATGCCGACGAAGATACTCCATGATATCGACGATTCGACACCGCGCCAGCTGCTCAAGCGAGCCTATGTGTCGATGAATTGCGGTTACTTCGAAGAAGCGATTGAGGCCTGTGTCGTCGCCGCGGAGCGCGCCGACGATCCGCTCGTCGCCGATACACTGCGCGGTGCCATTTTGACCGCCAGCGGTCGCCCGACGGAGGCGTTACAACTCTTAATGCCCTTGCATCGACAGCGGGAAGACGCAATCCTGACGGCACTGTATTTAGCCGAGGCCTGTTTTTTTGCGGGCCGAATTCGCCGGGGATGGAAAGTGCTCGACGGGATTGACCCCGAGGAGCTCGACGATAGCCCATGGCGAGATTTTGCCGACCAGTTGCGCCGTAGCTGGGAGCAGCGAAGCGATGATGACCAGCAGGTGCAGCCGTTGCGGATTCCGATCGGCGCACCATCGCCGCAAGCCAACCACGAGCAATGACGGGGATTTTCGATGGATATTGGATCAGCCAGCAATATGAAGCCCGCCGACGTCGCCGCCGATCTGGCGGCGTCGATGCCGGAGCGAATTCAGAGCGCTCACCGAGAGGCCGAATCCGCCGACAGCCAGGAGGCTTCGTCGGTCGACGCCACAACCAGCCAGCAGCGGCTCGCCGATGAAGTCGGCGCCGAGCTGCGCGCGCAGCTGGAGTCCATTGTCGGCGATGTCGTCGGCGGGGAGAGGACCGAACCCGATGATGTGATGGGTGCCGTCGTCGACGTCGTCGTCGATGACCGCATCGAGCGCGGCGAGATTCCGGAGGGGGCGAACTACCGCGATGAAATCAGTCGACAGCTGCGGAGCGACCCGGTTGTCGTCGCTGAATTGGATGCCATCATGCAGTCGATCGCCCGGGACATGGCGTTGCGCGAGGCCTGATCGGGGGGATGGGGGGCGTCATCGCTATAGAGCACTGGTAGTCGAACCTTGTATCGCGATGGTACACGCGATTATGATCGCGGCGCGTGCAAGCACAGACGACGCTCAATTATTTCGGACCGGAATTCGCGAGATGGACGAAGGCGGCGACCAGACCACTGCAGATGACCACGCAGGGCGGTCG
>CAYUPT010000198.1:0-7083 GCA_964446725.1 uncultured Bradymonadales bacterium
ACCCCGTGATTTGTATCCCAGCTCACGGCCTGCCATTCTGTTGCTGGCCTTGTGAACCATCGCAACCGGGACATAACAATGAAATCAACGCCAATGCCGCCGCTGCTCCTGCTGCTCGCCCTTGCCGTCGCCCTGTTGTTGCCCGCCTCTGCAGTCGCATGGACGCCGGTGGCCGAGACGACCAGCGAATTGGATTGGGTCGTCGCCTACGTCGCGATATTGACCGTGGGCTACACCCTTGTAAGCGTCGGCGTTCTGGAGTGTATTGAGCAGATCCGCGACACCGTTTTGGATAGACCGCGTTGGTTTGCCGGACGCCTGTGGCTGGTGGGAATGGTCGGCTGGGGCGTGGCCGCCGGGATGGCCACCGCGTTCAGTGCGCTGGCCTCCGGCGTGGTCGTCCACGAGTCGTTTGCGGAAGCCCTTATTGTCGCGCTCGTTGTGACCACACCCGTCGTCTGCCAGGCCACCTATATCGCCGATACTTGGCGCCGGCGTGGACGCATGACGTAGTGCTGCCCTTCGAAACCACGCCGGGGCTTTTGGCGGTGCTGAACGACGATGCTGTGGTGCGGCTTGCCCTCCTCGCCCAGTCCTCGCCGGGACCAACCACGTACTTCCAGCGGTCAGCAGTAGCAGCAGCGCTGGCTGCATTATTGCCCCTATTTTTACACTGAGATTGGTTATGGACCGATCGTTGACGGCGAAAATGATGGCAGTCGGCACCATAACCGGTCTGCTGCTGACGCTATTCAGTGCCGAAATCAACGCGCAGGCCCCGGCCGTTGACGACTCGCAAAACCCGGTGGATTGTCGCTTCGTGCCGACGTTAACCGATGACGGTGACGACACCGACTTCGATCACCTTGGATTTCCGCGAGACGATATCTTCCGACCGCTTCTCGCCGCCTCTCTGGAGCCGAGATTTTACGGCGACTTTGGCTGGTCCCGCTTTTCGCCCGAACTCAGTGACGGCGATATCTTTGATAGTTTTATCTACAGTCTCGTTGGACTCGGCGGAAGTGCCGGTATCTGGAGTTGGCGCAATAAGCGGACCTGTGAGGGCCTTCAGTTGAACCTCTTTGGAAGCGTCAACTCCCTATTTGCCTTCAACCCCCTATTTTTGATCAATGTCGACTATCAGGGCGGAGTTTCGGCCACGGCCAAAAGAGGAGCCTTTTCGGGCCGGCTGCGGATCTACCATCAGAGCAGTCATCTCGGCGACGATTTTTTGCTGGAGCACCCCGATTTTCCGGCGCACGACCTGAGTTTTGAAACCGCCGACGCCGTCGCCTCCTTCCACGGCGACTGGGGCCGACTTTACCTCGGCGGTGGCTATATGCTGCGCGTCGAACCCGCCGATCTTGGGCGAGCCACGCTGCAGGCCGGTGCTGAATTTTATCCTCACAACTGGCAGCAGGCGGGCCCGATTCCGACGATGGCCTGGACGCCGATGGCGGCGACCGACGTTCTCAGTCACCAGGCGCGCGACTGGGCTGTGACCTCCACCACCAAACTCGGCGTCGAATTAGTCGGTCGACAACAACGGCGAGCCCGGGTGTTGGTCACCGCGCGCCACGGTTACGCCCCTTTTGGTATATTCTTCGACGATCATCAGGTCACGTCGGCGGGTCTGGAGGCCCAGTTCATCTACTGAACTACACCCATTCGAGTCGCAACGGACATCAAAACCGGAAGCCAACGCCCGCCACTGCCGCCAGCGGTCTCTGAACCTCCTCGAGTTCGCGGGGACGACGCTGCCACATTCCCGTGCCATCGATGCCCAGTGTATCCAGGGTCGGAAAGATCGACGACATCAACGTGTCGTAAAAGATGACGGCTCGCTCCCGGTCGTCCAATACGCCCAGATTATCGGCGCTGGACTCAATGGCCACTTCCTCTCCGGCCAATTCGTCCAGTAGCTGTGGGCTGCCGCCACAAAGCGATTCGTAGGCCGTCATCAGCCGCGGAAGGCGCGCTCGCATCAGCTCCATCTTTTGCTGCGGCAGTGTCGATCCCATCCACTCCAGCGCCAGTTGACCGAATTGAATCAACTCGCCGATGCTGGCTCCCAGAACCTGGCAGCGTTCGGCGATCGCGGCGTCTGATGCCGTCACACCAAGCGCCTCGTAGACCGGTCGGGAAATCGCCAGATTGAACGCAAATAGCTCCAGCGTTCGAGCCATGATCTTTTCCCAACTCGGCGGTCGTGTCGCCATGGCAATCGTCTCATCGGGCACGGTCAACTCCGGCTCGACATCAAACGATTCGATAAGATGGACCAATCCGGCCAGATGGTGGTTTAACTCGTCACCGGCATACGACGCCCCGGTGAGCACATCGAGCGGGGCTCCAACGGCCACCAGATCGGCGTGGAGCGCACTGGCTTCGGCCATCGTCACGTACGTGGCCCTCAATCGCTGCGTCCACTGTTCGACGGCGCCATCGACGGCATCGTTGGACGGCGCGCTCTCGTCGAGATTTGGACGCGGCCAGTCTTCGTGGTAGCCCGTCAAGTCACCGTACAGCTGGTGAAGTTGTTGTGATGCCGGTCTCCAGTCGATTTGAATCGCCATCATCGCTCCGGACAGATATCGAGAACAGTCGTCATCGAAGGTACCCGCTACCGGTAGACACCGATACGGCCCGGGGCACGCTGTTGTGTAGATTGGGAGCCGAAGGTTTGCACGACTTCCACCAGGTCAACCGGTGAATGTGAAGAGTTGTGGCACCACGGCGATACGACAAGGACGAAGGCAAGGCGACATGGGCATCGAAATTGAGCGCAAATTTTTGGTTGCCGACGACCGCTGGCGAGACGACGTCCGCAGTAGTCGCCGGATCGCGCAGGGCTATATCAGTACCGAGCCGGAGCGCACAGTGCGCGTTCGACTCACCGAACAGACGGGGCTGCTGACCATCAAGGGACGGGCCGAACAACTGGTGCGCGCCGAGTACGAATACGAGATTCCCGCCGATGAGGCCCGCCAGCTCCTCGATGACTTCTGCAGCCCCCACCCCATCGAAAAGGTACGTCACGAAGTCGACGTCGGCGACCATCTGTGGGAGCTCGACGTCTTCGAGGGAGCCAACGAAGGACTGGTACTGGCGGAAGTCGAATTGCAATCCCCCGACGAGTCCTTCGAGCCCCCGCCCTGGATCGGCAATGAAGTCACCGGTGAAGTGCGCTACTATAATTCCCGACTCGTCGACAACCCCGTTGCGCAATGGGAGGACTGACTCCGGTTGCCCCATTATCGCCCGTTTTTTACACTCCCAAGCGTTCTGTGATTATGAGTGACGCCTCAAACACCAGCGACAACCCCGTCGAGCCCGACCCCACCAGCGTGCGTCCCTACGGCGACAAACGCGACGACGGCAAAATCCAGACCTCGTTTACCCTTCCCGTCCCCTGCGATCCGACGGGTCGTCAGGCCGCTCGGCAACTGGTGGCCTCCATGGGCCTCAAAAAGCCCCAGATCTACCACATGAAAGACCTGGGAGAGGGCTACACCTACTTTATCGCCTACGGAGAATATCCGGACTCCATCGATCTGACGGCCATCGAGGTCGCCAGTGTGGACTCCGAGAAGATGGGCTTTGAGGCCATCAACGAATTCATCGAAGAGCGCATCGGCCGCAAGATCACCATCCTGGGTGCCTGTACCGGCACTGATGCCCACTCCGTGGGCATCGACGCCATCATGAATATGAAGGGCTACGCCGGGGAGTACGGGTTGGAGCGCTATCCCATGATCAACGCCGTCAATATGGGCATGCAGGTCGAAAACGAAGATCTCATCAAAGAGGCCATCGAGCGCGACGCCGATGCCCTCCTGGTCAGTCAGGTCGTTACCCAAAACGACGTCCACATCCGCAATCTATCGGAGCTCGTCGATATGCTCGACGCCGAGGGGCTTCGACAGCAGCTGGTCGTCGTCTGCGGAGGCCCCCGAATTTCTCATGAAATGGCACTGGAACTGGGTTACGACGCCGGTTTCGGGCCCCAGACCACCGCTCCCGACGTCGCCAGCTTTGTCGTCCACACGATCGTCGAACGCGACCTCATGTAGCCTGGACGCATCGTTCGAAAAAACCGGCGCGACGACTCCATAGAATTCTCACAGTGTCTTTCGCCGCCCGGACTTCTCGATAAAGCCCTCCGGCCAGTCCGCTCCGTGGATCGCGGCATCGACGTGGTAACAGTGGGTGATCCCCAGTCCCTCCAGATCCATGTCCTTGATGCTCAAATCGCGCAGCGTCACATGGGACCAGGCGCCGCCGTCGATGTCGACATTGCGCCAGCGGCCGCCTTTAAACGTCACCCGCTCCATCCACCAGGTCTCGGAGCTGACATTTTCGAATTGTACGTCGTTGAGCCGGGAGTCGGTCCACTCGTTATTGTCGAGTTCCACGTCCTCGAAGGTGCAACTGCCCAGGGTGCTGGCGTCGATGGCCCACCCCTCGAGATTTCCGCCTTCAAAGTGGCAGTGAAGAAGCGTGACGCCGTCGAAAAACGCCCCCTCCAGCGTGGAGTCGACGAATTGGCACTCCGAGAGCGTACACGATTCAAACGCACAATGCGTCAGATCGATATCCGAAAAATCGAATCCCGTCAGGGTCAATTCTTCGAAGGTGGCGGCTTCCATCTCGACGGGCCGGTCGTTTTCCAGACGGTTGCGCACAGCGTCGTGAAATGCCTTGGCATTTCCGCGGTTGACCAATGATGCCAGATCGTCGGACATGTAGACCTCGAAAATCACAGGAGTTGGAATCGACCGGACGGGCGGCCACGCAACTTAGGCACAGCGCAGGCCGTCCGCAAGCGCCTGTCGGAATCACCGGCGCCCGCATCCCCAAAGCAGCGGAGCAGCCACGACCCGACAGCACCTCTCTATCGCCCGCCTTAGCTGCGGTGTCAACCGACCGGCTCCGACCGTCGCCCCCCTCCGCTCCCTTGCCCCGACGAGGGTGTCTGTTGCAGTTTGTAGCAACCGGACTTGCGACTTCCGGGAAGTTTTTTGGCCCCTCGTTGTGTTGTACGCCCTGTCCGAGGGTAAACGTCTTGCTGACGAGTCCATGCTACGATCGCCACCGCGCGCACCAAATTTCTAATTTCGACATCACGAGAATCTATGGCCACCGACCTCACCGCCGAAGAGACGACGGCGCCCGACGAGATCCTCGACGAGGAGCTCGAGGCCGTCGAAGAACTCGCCGACGCACGCCAGCAGATCATCGAACAGGTTCAGCGCCGAATCTACGGTCAGCACGAATTGATTGAACACCTGCTGGTCGCCATCTTCGCCCGCGGCCACTCCCTGTTGATGGGTGTCCCGGGACTGGCCAAGACCTACCTGGTGTCGACGCTGTCGGAGATTCTCAACCTCGACTTCAACCGCATTCAATTCACTCCCGATCTGATGCCCGCAGACATTACGGGCACCGACATCCTCGAGGAGGATTCGGTCTCCGGCGAGCGCCACTTCAAATTTATGAAGGGCCCGGTCTTTACCAATCTGTTGCTCGCCGACGAAATCAACCGCACGCCGCCCAAGACTCAGGCCGCACTCCTTCAGTCGATGGCCGAGTACCGGGTCTCCGCCGGGGGAACGACCTATGAGCTCGATCTCCCGTTTCTGGTCTTTGCGACCCAGAACCCGATCGAGCAAGAGGGGACCTACCCGCTTCCGGAGGCCCAGCTCGACCGCTTTATGTTCCACCTCAAAGTCGACTACCCCGAAGAGGACAACGAGTTTGAGATCGTCAAACACACGACGACCTCCAAAACCCCGGAGGTCGAGCGGGTTCTCGACCCGGGCACCATCGTCAACCTTCAGGAGTTGGTGCTGAAGGTTCCGGTCAGCGACGAGGTCGTCCAGTACGCCGTCGATCTGGTGCGCCAGACGCGGCCCGAAGATCCGACATCGCCGCAATTTGTCACCGACTACCTCAACTGGGGCGCCGGTCCCCGAGCCGGTCAGTCGCTGATCCTCGGCGGCAAGGCCCGCGCCCTGTTAAACGGGCGGCTAACCGTCTCCAAACAAGACGTCGATGCCCTGGCGCCGCCGATTTTGCGCCACCGCATCCTCGCCAATTTTCAGGCCGAAGCCGAATCGGTGACCGCCGACGACATTATCGATCGTCTGCTCGACGAATAACCAGCGGGTCCCTGACTACAATGGCCGAATCACTGCGCCACAACTATCTCGATCCCGACGTCCTCCAGGAACTGGGCAATATGAAGTTGCGCGCCCGGCGCCTCGCCGACGGCGTCCTCGCCGGGATGCACCGATCGCCGCACCACGGCGGCTCCGTCGAGTTTTCCGAGTACATCGAATACAACCCCGGCCACGAGCTTCGCCACGTCGACTGGAAGGTCTACGCCAAAACCGACAAATACTACGTCAAGCAATTCGAAGACGAGACCAGCCTCGATGCCTACACCATTATCGACGCCTCGGGCTCGATGGACTTTGCCGGCGAATCGGCGGCGATGACCAAATTGGACTACGCCTCCCATCTTGCGGCGACGCTGGCCTACGTGCTGACCGGCCAGGGCGATGCCGTCGGCGCCATGGGCTTTGCCGACACGACCGGCACATTTTTGCCGCCGGCGGCCTCCAAGAGTCATCTCGACGAGATCTTCTATCTGCTCGACGAACTCGACGGCTCGGGAACCACAGCCCTCAACGAATCGCTCCAACGCATCGCCCAGCACGCCCGGCGCCGAAGCCTGGTGGCTGTCTTCGGCGACTTTCTGGACGCCGACGAACAGACCTTCAATCTGCTTCGCGTTTTGCGCAGCCGCGATCTGGACGTCGCCGTATTTCACGTATTGGACGACGCCGAATTGACGCTTCCCTACGAGGGCCTGACCCTCTTTGAGAGCATGGAGAGCGACGACGAACTGCTCGTCGACACCGACGATATCCGCCGGGCCTACCAACAGAAAATTGCCGAGCACTGTCAGCGCCTCAAGACCAACTGTCAACAGGCCGATATCGGCTATCTGCGCACCACGACTTCGGCGCCCATCGAAGAGATCTGCATCCGCTTTCTACAGGGGCGCAAATGAGCTTT
>CAYUPT010000199.1:0-7075 GCA_964446725.1 uncultured Bradymonadales bacterium
CCCTGGGCTGTCTGCGCGAATTTTCTCCTGACCCCGGTCGCTACGCCCGGCATATCCAGGCCCAGGCCACCGAGGGATGCCAATATGAGATCGAGGATGCCGTCGACAAGATCCGCCAGTGGTACGATGGCGACGACATCGACGACCTTTCAGCGCGCAAACACGCCCGCGTCGTCGCCGCCGGTGAAGCCCAGTACCGAGAGCGCATCCAGGGTCCGCCGGGCGCCTTCTGGAATGTGCGCGCCACCCACATGTTCGATGCCACCCAGGGGATGCTCGACCACCACGGCGAAGACGCCCGCGGCGTCGTCTGGGCCCACAACACCCACGTCGGCGACGCCCGAGCCACCGATATGGCGGCCCAGAACCGGGTCAACATCGGCCAACTGGCCCGCCAGGCCCTGGGTGCAGACACCGTACTCAGTGTCGGGTTTTCGACGCTGCACGGAGACGTCATCGCCGCTCGCCAGCAAGGCGGTATGGCGGAGACCATGGCACTGCCGACGGCGGCCGACGGAAGCCTCGACGAGATATTGAACCGCCACGACGAATCCCGTTTTCTGGTGGAATTTTCCGACGGCGACGCCGAATTATCATTCTGGACCGATCGGCCGGGCCATCGCGCCGTCGGCGTGACCTATCATCCCGATCGCGAATACCCGGGCAACTACGTCGATACCAATCCCGCCGGGCGCTACGACGCGCTCATCGTGCTCGAAACCACATCGGCACTGCGCCCGCTGTAATCGATTCCACGTCGCCGGCTGTCATTTTTTTGCGCCCTGTCCTATGCACGCGACGTCATCGTTTCTGTAGATCACGAGGTCTCTATGTCCGAACACGATTCCCCGCTTCGAGAAGACGCTCAAAAGTGGCGTCATCAGCTCGAGGAATTCGTCGACCGGATTCGCTCTCCGCGCATCGACCGCGACCAGCTCAGTCCCCTCCAGCACCAACAGCGCCGGGTCACCGGCGGACTGCTGGTCCAATTTTTCGAATTCCTCGAACAGTCCGCCGATGACGAGCTGTATCCCCAGCTCGACGACCACCCGCTTGCGGAGCGCCTCTTCTTATTTATCAGCGACGACGCCGGCCTACATGCCGCCGACGAGCTGATGGATACCGATACCGACCAGGCACTGTGCCTGAAAAAAGAGGAGTGGCGCGCATTTCTGGAGGCCCCGCAGACCGAGGACGACGAGGCCTTCGTCCACCACTACCAATTCTGGAGCGTCTGGCATCAGAATGTCCCCGAGGACTGGGATACGCCGGACCTCGAACAGGGCTTTGATCACTGGGTCCACGAAGAGGGTTTTGCCCTGGCCGACCGCGCCGGACGCGGCGCCAAACACCTGTGGCGCTGGGACGGCGAGGACTTCGATCTGGTCGACGAAGAGCTCAGTTCCTGGACGAGTTGAGCTGTCGCATCCGCCAACTCCCCCATTGACCACCGCCTAGCGGGCAACTCCGGGCTCCCCATGTTCTCTGTGTTCAATGCCATCCGCGACACCTACGAAGCATCGCGAAAATCGCAGGACATCGCCTGGAATACCTACGTGGCTCGCCCCCTGGCGGCCGTGCTGGTACTCATCTTAAAAAAGTCGCCGATCACGCCCAACCAGACGACGTTTCTGGGCGTTGGCGTCTTTATCATCGCCGCCGCGATCATGGTCGGATGGTCGGGGCCGGTGGGCTTTCTGGTCGCAGCGCTCGTGATTCAGCTCGCCTATCTCTTTGACTGCGTCGACGGCCAACTGGCGCGCATCAAGGATATGACCTCCGAGATCGGCGCCTATCTCGACTTTCTGATGGACGAAATCAAGGCGCTGCTTTTGGTGGCGGCAGCATCGATTCGACTGTGGTTCGTCGATGGCGACGTCCTGTGGTTATTCGTCGGCATCGGCTCGGTCCTCGTCGTCGCCGCCGCCACATCGCTGACGAATTTTGTGCGCCGCCCCGAATACGCCGGCGAGCAAATCGATCCCGGCCAATCGGCCAAACGGCAATCGATGCCCGACAGCCCGGTCGGAAAAGTGGTGTGGCTGGTCAAGGCCGTGGCCCGCTACTTCGTGCACTACCCGTCGTGGATTCTGTGGGCGGCCATCCTCGGTTTTTTCGCTCCCGTTGACACAGCGCTTCTCTTTCTGGTCCCCTTTCTCGGCGTCTACCTGATGTACCTCGGCCAGACGGCGCTCGGCGTCATCTGGCGGCTGGGACGGCCCGGTTTTTACGACGAACATTAACTGCCGAGATGGCGCGCATCGGCCACCGCCGTCCGCTTCTAAAACACCTCACGACCCGCGAGTACAACTCATGAATGCCATTATCATCGCCGCCGGGCGGGGAAGCCGCCTCGAACACCACACCGACGACCGCCCGAAGTGTATGGTCGAAGTCGGCGGACGCTCAATTCTCGATCACCAACTCGATGCCCTGGCGCACAATGGCGTCGACGACATCCACATCATTCGCGGCTATCTGGCACAACAACTGGTCGTCGACGGCGCGACCTACCACGCCAATCCGGACTGGCCGGACAACAATATCCTGCACTCTCTCTTTTGCGCCGAATCGGCGATGGAGGGCGGATTTTTGTCGACGTACTCCGATATCGTCTACACCCCGGGGGTCGTCGAATCGGCGCTCAACGCACCGGGAGACATCACACTGGTCGTCGACCGCCAGTGGCAGCGCGCCTACGTCGACCGCGACGACCACCCGGTCACCCAGGCCGAATTGGTCCGCACCGACGGCGACGACGTCACGGCGGTCGGAAAACAGGTCGGCCCCGACGGCGCCACCGGTGAATTCATCGGACTGGCCGCCCACTCCGCTCGCGGCGCCCGGCAAATGCGCGAGACCTTCCACGAAATGTGCACATATTTCGATGATGACGATGACATTCGCGACGGCCGCCCCTTTCGCAAGGCCTATCTCGCCGATCTCTACGAAGCGATGATCGACCGCGACATCCATATCGGCTGGACCGCCATCGACGGCGGCTGGCGAGAAATCGACACCGTCGAGGACCTCCATGCCGTCAACGCCGTCTGGCCTCCTGACGACGAACCCCACTGTACATGACCCGAATTCGCGACATCTTGCTGCCCGGCGGTCCCCCGACTGCCAAAGGACCCGACCGCGAAGCCGTCGACCTCCAGTCGCAACTGCCGCTGGCGCCACCGACGATGTGGACCCGTGGATTTTTCATCGTCTGTGCCATCGTCGGCGGCCTGGCGCTCATTATGCTTCGCGAGATGTCGACGACTCTCGACATGAGCCTGCCCTGGGCGGCCTGGCTCGCCCCGCTGGGAGCGATTGCGCTGGTGGTCATCATCCGCCGCATCATGGTTCCCGGCTCGAAGCGAGCGATTCGCTACGGCGCCGATAGCGTCCAGTTTCCCGGTGGTCGCAACTCCCGGCGCACCTTTGAGGTCAACTACGGCGACATCCAGGCCATCGTTCCTCTGGTCTCTCGCGGCCAGCCGGCCCTGGTGATCGAAACCCCGGGCAAAACCCACGTCTTCGTGGCCTCCGATTTTCCGCATCCCGAACACTGGAGAATTCTGTGGGCTCAACTCAAAGACCGCATCTCCAGACGCCCCGACGCATCGCGGCAACTCAAGGAGATGCGCCGCATGGCCGAATTGAGTCAGAACGCCAGTTCGGTCAACGCCCGATTTACGAAGTATTTGCTCTACGCGGTGGCGGCAATTTTCGGCGCTCAGCTTCTATTTGCGCCCGATGTGGACGTTTTGGAGTTTCTGTACTTCGGCGCCAACTCACAGGTCATGGTCCTCCAGGAAGGCCAGTGGTGGCGCGTGGTCACCGCCAATCTGCTGCACGGAAATCTGGTACACTTCGGCGTCAACGCCTTTGCGCTGTACTTTCTGGGGACCTACTGCGAGCGACTCTACGGTGAGGGGCGCACCATTGTGCTAACCCTTGTGACGGCCCTCGCCGGTGCCTCGGCATCGCTGATCGGTACGGAAGCGATGTTCTCCGTCGGCATTTCCACGGCCCTATTCGGCCTACTCGGCGCCTATCTGGCCCTGCATATTCGATACAGCCAGCAGCTTCCGCCGCCCTACCGCCAGAGTTGGTTGTGGTGGGGCGTTATTCTGGGGCTAAACGGCGTGTTGTCCTTTGCCGTTCCCATGATCGACGCCTGGGGCCATCTCGGGGGCTTCGCCGCCGGCGTCGCCATCGGACTGTGGATGCTTCGCGGCGACGAAACCTTCGCGCCCCGTCGCCCCTCGGGAGCCTGGACCAATCTGTTGGTCGCCGCACTTATCGCCCTTTTTGCCGCCTCGTCGATCATCGCCATCGGCTACGGCCTGGGCGATCACCCGGAGGATGAGTTGCGATTTGCGCAGGCCGTCGAACAGAGCGCCGAGACCGAAGAGCCGACGCTGCTGGTACAACTCGTCCACCAGTGGTCCCAGCACACGCCCCGCCCCGCCGCCCTGGACCCGGTTCTCGTCGAAATTGCCGAGCACGGCTACCGGCGAAGCGACGATCCCTTTAACCACTGGCGCGCAGCGGCGGCCATCGTGCGCATCGCCGAACAGAGCGACGACCCCTTCGACCGCGACATCATGGAGCGCGGGATTGTCCTCTTTGAGCAATTCGGTGTTCGCCACGAAAGCCGCAGCGGACGCCGTATTCTGGCGCAACTACTCGGCCAGTACAACACGGAACTCCAGGCCTTTCACGCCGCGCCGTCGCCCGTTGAAGAAGTCGCCGTCACCGATGGTGATCTGGTGTTGATCCCGGAGCGCACGGTCGACGCCCCGCGGCGCATCTACGCCCTTGTCTACTCTGAAGACAGCGACGAATCGCCAAAATTTCTACTCGACCGCTGTATCCCCGCCCAATCCTCCCGCCACGTCACCCCCCATCCCATCGACCGCGACGTCGAGTCCGGCTGGAGCGTCGAACTGGCCATGATTGCCGGCGCCGACGACTGCCCCGACGAGCGCACCCACCTGTGGCGATCGACGGAAGTCGTCGAGCCCGAAATGCCGTAGCAACGCGTACCGTGGCTACCAGCTGTACGGATCCTCTTGTTGTTCAACTTCGTCGTCTGATGGTTCTTCGACGACGTTGAGTTCGTACTGGGCATAGCTCACAGCCCCCGCTGTAATTGCAATGACCAGCCCAAACTGGATGACCCGGCGCTTCCACCGGCTCATATCACTAATCACGGGAGCGGCGCCGACGCCGAGTGGAATGACCAGGGCAATGGCAACGGCCACAGCACTGACGACGGGAACCTGAGCAAAGAGAACGCTGGCCACGAATAGGCCAATAAGCACCACACCGATCACCGTCAACGCGGGCTTGATTCGAAGGCGGCTTCCCGTATTGATGGCCACCACAGCCACGGCGGCCGTCGCCGACATCAATCCCCAGACGAGCAACGCCAGCTTCAACGACGCTCCCAGCACGAAGAGTCCCCCGGCGGCGCCGGAGGCGATGATCACCGACCACAGGGTCGTCGCCCCCTCTTCGGCGTCGGCTGCCAGATCGAGAGCGGCAACCCAGATCATGGCCGCAATGAGCAACCCTCCCAGTGCGACCGCACTCAAGTGATCGCCGAACATCAACCCAAATCCGGTTCCGAAGACCGCGAGCCGACCGGCGTATCGAGCGAGGTTGGGCATCGACTCAAACCGAGCCTCGACGACGCCCCAACATCCGGCGCCGATGGCGACAAAAAAGAGCCAATCGTCAGCTGTCACCGCCGGAAATCCCGGGACACTGGAGATCGAGATATGGCCCAGTGCGTAGGCCGACGCCAGCGCCACCGGAAGTGGCCACCCGTCGTAGACGTCGGTGTCACTGCGCCAGGGCCGCCAGATGGCCGTCAAAAATACGAAAACCAGGCCAAATGGCCCGGCCAGTGTCCACAATATATCGGTGACGGTCATGGCGCTGCGCTCTCAGCGAAGTGAAACGATCTGTTGAGGACAGAGAAATCGCTATCGGCTCCACCCAACCGGGGTGGAGCCGATAGGTCCTGCAATTACTCTTCGTCGTCGTGGTCTTCGTCGTCGTGGTCGTCGCCGTTTTCTTCGTGCTCGATGCCCTGGAAGGCAATCGTTACGCGGACGGTTTCACCGAGTCCGTCGGGCATGAAATCGACGCCGTAATCCATCCGATTGACGGCAAAGGTCGTCTCAAAGCCGCGTCGAAACTCGCCTTCCATACCCTCGCCCTGTCCGACTTCGTCGGCCACGAAGCTGATTTCTTCGGTTGTGCCTCGAATCGTCAGATCACCGGTGACTTCGTAGGCGTCGTCGCTGTGATATTCCTCGACGCTGGTACTCTCGAAGGTCAGTTCCGGATGCTCTTCGGCGGCGAAGAAGTCGGGGCTCCGAAGGTGGTCGTCCCGATCTTCGACATTGGTAAAGACGCTGTCGGTCTCAATCGTGAAGTTGACTTCACTATTCTCCGGATTGTCCTCGTCGAATTTGAAATCGCCTTCAAATCCGCGGAACATCCCGTAGACATAACCGACGTCGAGATGCTTGATGCGAAAGACGACACTGGAGTGAACAGCATCGATATCATAGGCGGCAGCGGCGGAATCGTAGTCACCGACCTCTTCGGCGTCGCCGTGATCGTGGGCGACAGCCGTGGATGCCACACCGACAACCAGTGCGAGCGTGATGAAAAATGTGAGAAACGATGAGGCGAAACGTCGTGACAGCATGGTACTCCTGAAAGTTGTTAAGGAAACTTGCGCGAATGCGCATTGAACCGGCAACTATAGAGACTTGCGCCCAAAAATAAAACGCCGAGCCCAGATTACTGCTCCCACAGGTCCGGAAGCGGTGCCTCAACGAGTAGGCGCCGGTCGTCGACGGGATGACTCAATTCGATTCGACGAGCGTGCAGCGCATGGCGCTCGAAGTGCAGCGCCGACAACAACTCGTCGTCCTCCGGCCGGTCGCAGAGATCGATAAAAAACTGGTCACTGCGGCCGTACATCTTGTCGCCGGCCACCGGCGTATCCTCCAGCGCCAGATGAACCCGGATCTGATGCTGCCGACCGGTTTCGATGGCCACT